>NZ_MCHY01000007.1 GCF_003609605.1 Ammoniphilus oxalaticus
GGCTATTCCGATCTGTTTAAAAATCGTTTTTTTGCAATCATTAAGCGTGAAGCCAAGGTGGTTAGGAAGCAATGAAAGTCAGTCGTTGATAGGATTCGACGATAAAATAAAATAGAAGGCATATTGACCTTCGAGTTATTATTTATTTTCGAAGTTGAGGGGGGCTTTATGAAAGTTAAACCGCAATACATCATAGATTCGAAACAACGCTGTAAGGCCTTTGGACTTAATCCCGATACACCGCCTCAATTCACAACGTTTCTGTCTGATGAGGAACTAGAGATGAAGAAGCGACAATACGAGGAAATATTGACCGTAATTAAGGGGTTTATTCATAAATTGCTTGGTTTTGTTGAGGGATTTCCTTTGCTAATTCTGATTACAGATGAGAAAGGGTATATCCTAGAAATGGCTGGGGACGAGGCCATAAAGACGATTGTGAATCAGTCGGGCATCAAAGTGAGTTTGGGCTTCGTTGAACACGAAGCAGGTACGAATAGCATTAATCTGGCGCTTGATTTACTGCAGCCAATTGGAATTATCGGGAAGGAACACTATTACAATTTTCTTGATAAGAGCGCCTGCTATACGGTCCCATTTCAATACTTGGACGACGGTCAAGTGCTTGGTACGATCACGATTATGACGTCAGTTGAACAGCATAATCCGTTTTTGTTGCCGCTGCTTTCAACGGTCGTTGATTCGATTGAACGGGAATTGTTATTGAAAAAGAAGAATCACAAGTTACATGTGCTCAATCAAGTGGTGATCGATACAACGAGAAACGGCATCATCATCACGGACAAAAATGGGATTGTCACGGAATTTAATAATTATGCTGAACAAATGACGGGTGATTTAAAACAAGATGTACTTCATACGCTGTATTCTCAATTTAAATATAGAGAGATCATCAAGCAAGTCATTTCTTCGGAAAAGGAATTTTCAGATCTTGAGTTTATTTTCGAACGACCGAATGGTGAAGCTGTCATTTGTTCTGCAGAGGCGTTTCCAATTCGCGACGAGGATCAATTGTTACTTGGTGGATTTATCCAGTTTAGGGATATTACCGAGCGTACGAAGGCAGAGAAAAAAATTAATTACCTGGCATTTCATGACGAGCTTACCGCATTGCCAAATCGCCGTTTTTTTCAACAATATTTGGAGGAAACGTTAATTTGTTCAGCGAGTAGTCGATCGAAGTTTGCTGTCATGTTTCTAGATCTGGATCGATTTAAAGTCATAAATGATAATCTTGGGCATCGCCGTGGTGATATTGTCTTGACGAAAGTGGCGCGCCGAATTAAAAGGGTTGTTTCTAAGGATGATATGGTCGCGCGCTTAGGCGGCGATGAGTTTACGATTTTGATACAAAAAATGAACGGAATGTCGGAGGCGAATGAAATTGCCGAACAGTTGTTAAAGGTGTTTGAGAGCCCTTTTCAATTGGACGGATATGACCTATTTGTCACGGCTAGCATCGGCATTGCTATTTATCCTGATCATGGGATAAATGCGGAAACACTGATGCGGCATGCCGATATTGCGATGTATCGAGCGAAAGAACAAGGCAAAAACAACTATGTCGTGTACAAGTCGATTAAAAGTGAAGGCTTGAATCAACTGACGTTGGAAAATTCGTTGCGTAAAGCGCTGCAAAATAATGAGTTCGAACTTCACTATCAACCGCAGATGAACATAAAGACAGGACAGATTTTCGGGGCGGAAGCTTTACTGCGTTGGAATCATCCGAAAATCGGTTACATTCCTCCTAATGTTTTTATCCCTGTGGCCGAAGAATTAGGATTGATTGTATCGATCGGGGAATGGGTAGTGGAAGAAGCTTGTCGGGAACTCGCAAAGTGGAGGCAATCGCTTCCAGAATTACGCGTAGCAGTTAATCTTTCAGCCCGTCAATTTTTGAAACAAAACTTGGTAGCTAGGATTTATGAAATTATGCAAAAAACGAATACGCCAGCCCATTGTTTGGAGCTGGAGATTACAGAGTCGATGACGATGGATGTGGAACATGCTAGTGAAATTATCGGTCAGCTCAAATCGCTTGGCGTAAAAGTGAGCATTGATGATTTTGGGACAGGTTATTCGAACCTATATTATTTGAAGAAATTTAGTGTCGACAGTTTAAAAATCGATCAATCTTTTATTCGCGATATCGTCGTTGATGATAATGACGCGGATATTGTCGCCACGATTATCGCGATGGCTGACAGGTTGGGGATCGGCGTCATTGCCGAAGGGGTAGAAACGGAAGAGCAATTAAACTTTTTAATTCAACATGGCTGTGACTCCGCGCAAGGTTATTTCTTTTATCGTCCGTTACCCGCCGAAGAGTTTAGGGCGGTATTAAGGTAGACAGACAAATCGAAGGGGATAAAATGATGAAAAAAAGAGTGTATACAATTCTTGTTGAACATTTCAAACAATGGGGAATTACGCACGTGTTTGGTATACCAGGGAAGTCCATCTCGCCAGTCATGCTGGAACTCGAGTCATTTGAAATAGAATACGTACTGGGACGCCATGAATCGGGTTGCGGGTTTGAAGCCGCTGGTTACGCGTTAGGAAAAAATACGCTTGGCGTTGTACTTGGAACGTCGGGTCCGGGTGGAACGAACCTGCTAACAGCGGCCGCGCAAGCAATGGAATTTAATCTTCCAGTGTTATTTATCACGGGGCACCCTTCGGCTGTTGATACTGGCAAAGCGATGAGTCAAGAATCGAGCCCGTTTGGCGCCGATCTGGTTAAGATGTTCGAACCCGTTACACGGTTTAGTGGGCGAGTCGAGCGGGCAGAGTCGTTTCGCTTGTTTCTGCAACATGCAATTGAACAGGCTTGGACAGGCGAGCGGGGGCCCGTGCATCTATGCATCCCGTTCGATGTTTTAATGGAAGAGGTTGAACCATTCCATCTTTCAATGCCGCAAGTTTCCCCACTTGTTTGTTCAGACTATGGTCAGGCTATTTCGTTACTTGATCAGGCAACAAATCCGATCCTGTTCATCGGTAAAGGTGGTGTTATTGCGGAAGCCTTTGATGAAATCCAACTTATGGCGGAACACTGGAAAATCCCTGTTGTCACCACACCCGGTGGTAAAGGGGCGTTTCCAACGCAGCATCCGTTATATCTTGGCGGGTTCGGATTGGGCGGAAGTAAAATAGCTATTGATTATATGCGTTCAGGCGTTGATTTAATGATTGTGATCGGCAGCAAATTGTGTGATATGCAACTTTCCGGGTTTGGGGCCGACATGGTGCCTCAGCAAGTGTTGCAGTTTGAACATGAGATCACATTTACAGGAAAATCGATCTTAACTCCGACAGAAATTATTCTTGGTGATCTAAAAGCAAACCTTCGTGGATTACTAAAAAAAGCGAACGCTTCCTTAGGGGATTACGAGCGATTGACTGCTCCCCCATTTCATCTTAATGATTCTGAATCAGATAACACAAAGCTATCTGCAAAGCGGGTGATGAAATTGTTGCGATCGATGTTGCCAACGGATGCCATCCTTTTTGGCGATGCGGGCAGCCATTCTTTTTATGCTGTTGAACATTTTGACATTCTTGAGCCTGGAACTTTCTATTTGGATGAAGTGTTCATTGCGATGGGAGCAGCGATCGGTTATTCAATTGGAGCTAAGCTTGCCTTGCCTGATCGTGATGTCGTTTGTATTACGGGCGATGGCTGCCTAATGCTGCAAGGGACAGAAATTTCAACGGCGGTTAATCATGAGATTGCAACGGTATTTTTTGTTTTGAACAATGGACGGTTGGATATGGTTGAAAAAGGGATGTCCTACAATACAGGCCGATCCGTCGGAGCGGTGTACAAGAGTCCATTGCATGTGACCCAATTCGCGGAATCAATGGGGGCTGAGGCGTATCGTTGCGAAACGGAAGCTGAGTTGGCAGCGGCGCTTCATCGGTCGATTGGGCGAACCGAAGGCGGTCCAATTGTGATTGAGGTGATCGTGGATCCCGAGGAAATTCCGCCAATTTTAACAAGATTGTTAAGTTTAGACTAGGTTGGTTGATGGGACTGCTTGTAAAAGAGGGGGGGCGGGACAGATTGGAAAAGCGGAAGGCGGATTGGGTGATCAAAAGTCAGGCGATTTTCACGGGCGATGGTTCGGAACCGATCAGCGGTTGCATCGCAATTCGGGGCGATCGTATTTTAGCGGTTGGCGATGAGCGGCAAATGGAAGGTTATCTCGGTCCAAACACGAAACAGATCGATGCGGGCGATCGGCTTGTTTTACCCGGGTTTCACGATTTTCATCTTCATCTATGGATAGGTAGCCTGGCTCACCATTACGCCGATTTGTCCACGTGTTATTCGGAGGAGGCCACCGTTCAAAAAATAGCCGAATTTGCGGAAGAGCGTCCCGATGATCCTTGGGTGCTTGGCTTTGGCTGGCATCATATTAATTGGCCCGATCAGCAGCTGCCCACACGTCACTCCCTCGATCAACAAATTTCGGATCGCCCCGTTTTTTTGTTGAATGAAGAATTACATAGCGCTTGGTTGAATACAAAAGCATTGGAAATGGTCGGCATTGACCGAGCGACTAAGGACCCTTCTTTTGGACGCATTGAACGGGATGAAAAGGGGGAGCCAACGGGATTTTTGTATGAAACGGCGGTCGTTTTGGCGTTGGAGGCGTTAGATGTTCCGATTGAGAAAAAAGATGAACTCATGTGCGGTTTTCTGCAACAGGCGGCTTCGCTTGGGATTACATCAGTCAGTGATATGTTGCCATTGCCCGGTTTTGAAGCGGGGGATCCTGCTTGGTATGCGCAGTATGAAGCGCGAGGCGAGTTGACGGCGCGTATTCATTTTTTGATTGCGCTCGATGGCGACTGGGGGCGGGCCGAGCGGATGAGGGAGCAATACCAGTCGGATAAACTGCAATTTTCAGGGTTGAAACAATTTGTCGATGGCGTCCCGCTCACTTATACGGGTTACTTGTTGGAGCCGTATACGGATTCGCCTGGTGAGGTGGGGGCCACGTTATTTGAACGGGAAACGTATGAAAAATGGATAGTGGAGGCGGATCGAAGAGGTTTTCGGGCGCGGTTGCATGCGTGTGGAGATGGGGCTGTGCGACTTGCTTTAGATTGTTTTGAAAAAGCGCGCAAGGTGAATGGACCGCGGGATGCGCGTCATTGCATTGAGCATATCGAAGTGATTGATCCTGCAGATCTTGGGCGATTTGCAGATCTGGGCGTGATCGCTTCGATGCAGCCTGAGCATATGACAGCGGGCTCAGTGGATACTCATGCGTATGTTGATCGGCTGGGTCCAGAACGCATTCGCTACACGTGGCCAATCGGGAGTTTGCAAAAAAGCGGCGCTCAGTTAATCTTTAGCAGCGATTACCCAGTTGTGGAATTGAACCCTTTGGTCGGAATTTATCGCGCCGTTACCCGTCGGCAATATGATGGAAGACCCGTGGACGGTTGGCATCCGCAAGAGCGGATCACCCTTGCGGATGCGCTCACCTATTATACAAAGGCGCCTGCCTATGGTGTATTTCGTGAGCATGAGTTAGGCACGCTGGAACCCGGCAAAAAAGCGGACATCATCATCTTGGACCGCAATTTGTTCAGCGCTGAAATGGATGAGCTGCTAGAAACGAAAGTGGAGTTGACGATGATGGACGGTAAGGTCGTGTATAGGCGCGAGGGGTTGTGATTGGCTGTGGAGTCGGGGGTGGCGGTCGCATTGAAATAGCAGGAGAAACTCCGCTTAAATCTGGCTCGCCTCGCGAATCTCCCGGATCTTCTCCGTTTTTGGGAGTGTCTCATTGAAATAGCAGGCGAAACTCCGCTTAATTTTCGCAAGGCCTCCCGCTCATATGTCCGCCGATGATTACAGCTGCTTCAAAAATGGACTGCGAAATCTTTCGGTTAGTTGGTAGGAGTGGATTCTGCGAGCGTTGCGGGATGTAGGAGAAAGTAGCCCTTTTTCAACGAGGTCTTTGAGGATTTTTCGGACGGGTTTGTCGGATAGGCCAAGCCTTGCTTGAACTTCTTTGTTCGTTATTGATTTACCTTTACTCAAAGCTAAGCGGACGACTTCTTTTTCATGAATGGAAAGGGGGGTGTTGTCGATTGCTTGTCCCAACAAACGTCCGATCACTAACTGGGACGTTTGTTGACATTGTCGAGGTTCGTTTTGAACTTGATCCACTGAAAAACGGATGATGTGCCAACCGTCGATTACGAGGTGGTTTTGACGTGTCAATTGATCGGAAAATTGCCAGCGGCTAATGTCTTTTGCGTGGGGACCGTACCCATCGATTTCAAAACAAATTTTAAAGTTGGGTCGAATATAAGCAAAGTCTATGTATCGTTTGCCATCCTTAAAATCATACACTTCATATTCTGGATGTAGATGTTGAAACTGTTGAAATAATGGCCACCATACATTCATTAAAAATAGTTTCTCAGCATAGCCGAGACCATCTTCCAACCGTTGCCTGCATTCCCCTTTTCTCAATCGGATATGTTTCTTTAAAAATAGGCTATACGCTTCATCAAAAAGCATGAAATTCACCTCCTTTCTCTTTATCATACCAACAATTCCTCATGGGGCCTACCATTAAATGAACTTGTTTTATATAATCGATTCACAGTTTGATTGCCGACCAATCACGTCTTTCCGTCAAACGTAAAAGGAGTCGATCTCCCAGAAAATTGGAATTGACACGCTCGCACGAATGATCAACCAGCCCAAGCCGCTGCCGATGTCAGCAATTTTTCGCCGGATTGTAATTGCAATTTGCTTAACACGTGATCGATCTTTTTTAACTGCGCTTGGTGGAGCGTGTCGCTCGGATGTTTAAAATAGGCGCAAGAGTAGCTCATGCTTTCATCTAACCATAGCGAATAAAAATCGTTGCCCAAATCGTAATGATGCTGCGCATCTTTTTTGTTTTTTGTGATGGAAGAAACCTTGGAAACCGCAATGCCGTTTTTGCCCAAATCGTTGAAGCGTATGCAGAAGCAATCGCAATCTCCTCGATTGTTCCATCGATTTGAATGAGTCAATTCGTATAAGTCTCTCAAAAAATGAGCGAAGTTTTCTTTATAAACTTGGTTATTGGAAATCTTTCTTTAAATTTTATTGACAGTTGAGGCTCTCCTTCGCCAATTTTTTGCGATGTTCCATCCCAATATTTCACAGGAAAAGGTCGTTCTGGTTGCAAACCCTGAAAAAAATTTTGCAGCAAATATTTTTGTGTAATACTTACCTCTCATCGATCATCTGAATGTTGCTGTCCATGCAGATCCAAACGGTTGCCTTTGTTGCTGAGAAAACAGGGATACAATTTTATCCAACAACTCAGTTTGTAGTCAAATTTATTGCTCACCGATTGCACTACATTGAATTTTTGAATCACCCCTTAATAGGGGACTAATCGATTGTTATCGAAGTTTTTCGCGTGTTTTGGAGGCCGACTAATCACGTGATAAAATTATAAAATAGCTTATGTATCACAAACTATTGGTATGGCGTAATCGGTTGGGGAGTATGTGTCAAAGCGAGTTGTGTCTACTCATTTTGAATGATTATAGTATGATAGTTGTTAATTGATAGTTTCCGTATAAAGGGAGATGAAAAGATGCTAGAAAAAGTGATCGAACAAATAAATGAACGGAATGCCGAGGCGATGCGTCAAGCGGAGCAGCATTTGGACCAGTTAACGAAACCGCCTGGTAGTTTAGGAAAGCTAGAGTTGCTGACGATTCAGTTAGCGGGGATTACGGGAGATAATCAGACTACTTTTTCAGATAAACGGATCGTGTTGATGGCGGCCGATCATGGGGTTGCAAAAGAAGGGGTTTCCGCGTTTCCGCAAGAAGTGACCGAACAGATGGTTTATAACTTTTTGCGGGGTGGAGCCGCGATTAACGTGATCGCAAAACAGACAGGCGCTCAGGTTGTCTGCGTCGATATTGGCGTGGCGGCCGATTTCGGGGATACGGCTGGATTGGTTCATAAAAAAGTGGCGTACGGTTCGAACAATATGCGGCGTGAGCCCGCTCTTAGCCGTGAACAGGCGCGGCAAGCGTTGCTCGTTGGAATAGAGCTTGCTTTCGAGCTGATTGCGGACGGGGCCGATTTATTGGCGACAGGTGAAATGGGAATCGCTAACACAACGACGAGTTCCGCGGTGCTCGTGGCCTTAACGGGAGCGCCAGTTATGGAGACGGTCGGACAGGGGACAGGCGTGACGACTGAAGGGATTGCTCATAAGGCGCGTGTTATTGAGGAAAGTATCGCTTTACATCAACCGAACCCGCAAGATGTTTACGATACGTTACATAAAGTAGGCGGGCTCGAGTTGTGTGGATTGGCTGGCCTAATTCTTGGGGCAGCGTCCAAATCGGTTCCGATTGTGATCGACGGTTTCATCTCCACAGTGGCGGCCTTGTGCGCTGCTCGGATTTGTCCAAACACTAAACAGTACATGATTGCCTCGCATCGTTCGGCGGAACCAGGTCATGATTTAGCTTTGTCAGAACTCGGATTGAGCCCAATTATCGACGGACAGATGAGATTGGGTGAAGGGACGGGGGCCGCCTTGTTGTTTCCGATGATCGATTCCATCCAGGCGATTATGCGTGAAATGGCGACGTTCGCGAGCGCCGGCGTGTCGGGTAAGGAAGCAACCAGCGATGGATAAAGGGCGTGGTTAGTTGTTTAAGCGAAAACGGATCTATCAGCTATATATGAAAGAAGTGAACTTTATTGTGAAAGGGATGAGGCGATAAAAATGGGGGATGTGCTAGAACAATTCGGTCATGGCGGTGATTTGGTGACGGCCGCGGAAAAGTCGGGGTTGGATCCGACGCAAATTCTCGATTTTAGCGCCAACATCAATCCGCAAGGTCCACCGCCGTCTGTGATGGAAGTGATTGAGCTTCGTTCGATCGTTCATTATCCTGATCCGGACCAGCGTAACTTTCGATCGGCTTTGGCGGCCCAACTCGGTATCGGAATGGACAAACTGTTGATCGGAAACGGAGCGGCCGAATGTATGGCGTTGGCGATGCTAGCCTTTGCGCCGCAACGGGTCGGGGTCGTCTATCCTTGTTTTTCCGAATATACGCAACTAGCCGAACAGTTTGAGGCGACGGAAATTCGCGGCGTGTATGGGCGTGAAGAACTCGGTTTTCAACCGGACTTGAAGGAGCTAGGACAATTGATTCATTGGGCGGACCTCGTGTTTATCGGGCATCCGAACAACCCGACGGGGACGGTGTACTGTCTCGCGGAGTTGAAGGCGTTGGCCGAGCAAGCGGCGCAAGACGAGACCTATTTGATCATTGATGAAGCTTTTCTCGATTTTTTGCCCGAGAGTGAGCAGGAGACGTTGCTGGATCAGTTGGATCGTTATCCGACGACCGTGATCATTCGTTCGCTCACAAAAATGTACGCGATTCCCGGATTGCGCTTAGGTTATGCGGTGGCCGCTTCGGAACTGATTGTTAGGATGAAAGGAAAACAGGTCACGTGGAGTGTAAACACGCTCGCTTTAGCCGCGGGGAAACATTGTTTGGCGGAGCAGACGTATGTGGCGCGAACGAGAAGTTTGGTCGGTGAACAGCGAGAACGATTGAAAACAGAGATCAAACAGCGATTGGGCTGGCAAATTTGGTCGGGGCGGGCCAACTTTTTGCTCGTTCGGCTGCCTGCCCCCCTAACGGCGCTTGAATTACAAACGTGGTTGCTCGAACGGGGGATTTTGATTCGCAATTGCGCGATGTATCCCGGGCTTGGCGCGGGTGATTTTCGGATTGCGGTGTTAGATCAAGATAAAAACGAACGGTTGTTAGCGGCGCTTAGTGATTTTCAGGCGCAAAGGGGGGAGAAAGAATGAGCTTAATTTTGGTCACAGGCGGAGTGCGGTCAGGTAAAAGTGAATTTGCGGAAGAGTTGGCGCGTCAACAGGGCGGTCAGGTGCTCTATCAGGCGACGGGGCTTGCCTCTGATCAAGAGATGGAAAGTCGGATCGCATTACACCGCGATCGACGTCCCGCGGGCTGGGGATTGCTGGAAAGTCCATTGGAATTGCCGCTCGCCGCTTATGCGGGTTACGACACCGTACTGATCGACTGTTTGTCCGCGTGGATTAGCAATCATCTCTTTTTCGCGGAGGATGAAAACTATGGAGAGGTGGAATCGGCTGTGCTTGACCGCTTGCGGGAGTGGATCGACCGTGTCATCGCGGGAACGCAGACAGTGATAGTGGTATCCTCGGAAGTCGGGATGGGCGGGGTGGCGATGTCGCCGTTGGGTCGCTCTTTTCAAGATGTGTTGGGTATCGCTAATCAGATGATCGCGTTGCAAGCGGACGAAGTGCACGCGGTTTTGTCGGGCATACCATTGAGGTTGAAGTAGCCGTGGTCGGTCCCTTTTTGCAGGCGTTGGCCTTTTTAACGCGGTTGCCCGTTCCGCATCGTTCCCTCTCTGAACGTGATTGGCAACGCAGTCCTGCTTACTATCCGCTTGTCGGTGTCGTGATCGGCTTATTGTTGTGGGCGGCGGGCGCAGGCTTCCTGTTACTATTTTCGGATTGGCTGGCGGCTGTGTTGGTACTCGTGTTTTGGGTGTTTCTGACAGGCGGTTTGCATTTGGATGGGTGGATGGATGTCGCTGACGGATTGGGCAGCCATCGATCACCCGAACAAATGCGCGAAATCATGAAAGATAGTCGGGTCGGAGCGATGGGCGTGTTAGCGGCTGTCCTGTTGTTTCTTGTAAAGTGGGTCAGTATCCGTGAACTGATTGGTGCTCATGCTCCTGTTTGGTTGCTGTTTTCCCCGTGGATTGCGCGCTTGGTGTTGTTGGCCGCGCTCCGTTTTTGGCCTTATACGTCTGTGGGTGGATTGGGTGAAGGACTTGTTAAAGGGAATCATCTTGGCAAAGCTTTCGTGGCGCATCTCCTTTTTGTAGGCGTGTTTGTGTCGTTGTGGGCAAAAAGCGGGGGCTTGCTGGTAGCGCTCGGTTTGGCTGTCGTGGCGGGCATCGGATGGGTTAGCTGGATTTGTCGAAAGTTAGAGGGGATGACAGGTGACAGTTATGGAGCAACGGTCGAATGGACGGAAACGGCCGTTCTTTTGCTTATTTTAGCAATGGAGAGATGGATATGAAATGGATTTGGGTTCGGCATGGGGAAACAGAGATGAATCGACAAGGGCGCTATTTGGGCCATTTGGACCCGCCTTTGAATGAACATGGACGCCAACAGGCGCGTAATTTGCGCGCGATCGTTCAACAATGGCAACCGACAAAAGTATACAGTAGCGATCTGCTGCGTTGCGTTCAAACTGCCGAGATTGTCGGGAGCCCGCTTCGGGTTGAAACTTCAACGGCTTTGCGGGAACTCAATTTTGGGACATGGGACGGGCGTCGATATGACGAGCTGATGCAAACGGATGGCCCCACGCTGACCGCCTGGATTGATGACCCGTTTACGTTGGCTCCACCTGGCGGTGAAACCTTGCTCAAGTTGGGGAAGCGTGTTGACGACTGGGTTGCTGGGATGTTGGCCGCATCGCGTTCGGATGATGTTGCGCTCGTTGTCACTCATGGGGGGCCGCTTCGTTGGCTGCTCAGTCATTGGTTGTACGGTGATGCGCGGCGCTTTTGGGAGGCGCCGGGTGTTGCGCATGGGGGAGGGGTGATCATTCGATGGGATGGCCAACGGTGGGGACAGCCGCAAATGCTGGAGGAGGGTTAACATTTGCGCTTGGCGGACTAATTGCCGCCTTTGTGATCGATTGGTATGTTGGCGATCCGCGCCGCTTGCCGCACCCTGTCGTCGGAATCGGGAAAATGATCGTAGCGGTGGAAAAAGGGTTACGGGCGTTGGTGACAAGTCCGAGGATGCTGAAATGGGCGGGCGTTGGGTTGGTCGTTGTCATTGTCGGCGGTTCTTACGCGCTCGTGTGGGGCTTGCTGTGGGCTGCGGCGTATTTTGGACATCAGTTGTTCGCCTGGCTCGTTGCCGTTTGGCTGATCTCCACGACGATGGCGACGAAGGGATTGTCGGATGGGGGAATGGACATTTATCGGAAATTAGCGGCGGGGGATTTAGTGTCTTCCCGCGCGGCGTTGGCGATGGTCGTGGGTCGGGATACCGATCGCTTAGATGAAGCGGAGATCTCGCGCGGGGCGGTGGAAACGGTCGCGGAAAATATTGTCGACGCGATCATATCACCGTTGTTTTACGCGGCCCTTGGCGGGGCTCCGTTGGCCATGGCTTACCGGGCGGTCAACACACTCGATTCGATGGTCGGTTACAAAAATGAGCGCTACGAGCATTTTGGTTGGGCTGCGGCCCGCTTTGATGATCTAGCCAATTATGTCCCTGCGCGTTTAACGGGGATGTTGTTGGTGGCCGTTTGTTATGCGTTTGGCTGGAACGGACAGGCTTGTTTGCGCGTGATGCGTCGGGATGCGGGGTTACATCCAAGTCCAAATAGCGGGATTACCGAAGCGGGCGTGGCGGGGGCGTTGGGAATCGCGCTCGGGGGAACGAATTTTTATCAAGGGATTCCTTCGCAACGAGCCAAAATGGGAGATCCCTTGCGCCCGATCAAGGCGGAGGACATCCTAAAGACGGTTCGGATTATGAAGCTTGTGGCGCTTGCGGGGCTCGTGATGTGTGTGTTGCTCGCTTTGATCGTTCATCTAGTTGTTTGATGATTCGGTATGGTAGGGCTCCTAAGGATGTAACGAGAGGAGGAGACTTAAAAAGATGGGACAACCTTTTATTAGCGGTAAGCGGGAGCAATTATATCAATCTGCCTCCCTTAGAGAAGTCCGCCTGATGTTAAAAGAGGATCATATTTTAATTGAATGGGACCGCGCGATGACAGCGGTTAGCAGTGGGTTGTGGGGCGGTGGCTGGCATGATGGGGTTCGTCGCATCGTCAATTGGCGTGTGCCGCTTGACTTCGCTTGCGCGGATCCGATCGCCCTGATGGAGCAACAGTTGCGGGCCTGGGGCTATGGGAGCGAGCAAGTCATTGGCCTGCAAACTGCGGCGGATCTACATGCTGCGTCTGTAATCGAGGAAACGGGCGATTGTTTTAGGTTGCTCTGCTGCACCACGGCGGGAATCGGAAATGCCGCCCGAGCAGGTCGGCCGCGTCAAACGTATTCCGCCTATTCTTGCGGAACGATCAATACGGCGCTGATGGTCAAGGGACGGTTGACCCCGGCGGCGATGATCAATGCGTTGTTGACCGCAACAGAGGCAAAAGCGGTCGCTCTGCAGGACCTTGGCATCCGTGATGAAAACGGGGAAATCGCCTCGGGAACAACGACCGACTCCATTGCGCTGGTGGTCAGCCAACAAGGCTACGAGGAAACGCACCAGTTTGCGGGCACGGCGACTTCGATTGGCCACGCAATCGCTCGCTCCGTTTATCAGTCAGTTGTGGAAGCGATTGGGGAGTAGTGAGGGTGGAGCGAGCGCGCGATTTTGGGTGAGGGGAGCGCGTCACGACGTGCTTTCGCGTTTCACCGCCCGCTCTGGGTCTTCATCGCCGCTATGATGACGCGCTTTCGCGTTTCACGGCCTGCTCTGGGTCTTCATCGTCGTTATGATGACGCGCTTTCGCGTTTCACCGCCCGCTCTGGGTCTTCATCGTCGTTATGATGACGCGTTTTCGCGTTCCTTCGCCTGCTTCCTGTCTTCATCAGCGCTATGACGACGCGCTTTATCATTTCACCGCCTGCTCTGGGTTTTCATCGTCGTTATGATGACGCGTTTTCGCGTTCCTTCGTCTGCTTCCTGTCTTCATCAGCGCTATGACGACGCGCTTTATCGTTTCACCGCCTGCTCTGGGTCTTCATCGCCGCTATGATGACGCGCTTTCGCGTTTCACGGCCTGCTCTGGGTCTTCATCGTCGCTATGATGACGCGTTTTCGCGTTCCTTCGTCTGCTTCCTGTCTTCATCAGCGCGTCACGACGTGCTTTCGCGTTTCACCGCCCGCTCTGGGTCTTCATCGCCGCTATGATGACGCGCTTTCGCGTTTCACGGCCTGCTCTGGGTCTTCATCGTCGTTATGACGACGTGCCTTGGCGTTCCCTCGCCCACTCTAGGTCTTCATCGTCGTTATGATGACGCGCTTTCGCGTTTCACCGCCCGCTCTGGGTCTTCATCGTCGTTATGATGACGCGTTTTCGCGTTCCTTCGCCTGCTTCCTGTCTTCATCAGCGCTATGACGACGCGCTTTATCATTTCACCGCCTGCTCTGGGTCTTCATCGTCGTTATGATGACGTGCCTTGGTGTTCCCTCGCCCACTCTGGGTCTTCATCGTCGTATTCTTTTATCGAGCGTCACACCATCTCGGACTCAATCGCCTTCGCCCCTTTTGCCCAACATTTAATTTATTCATAGTAGGTCCACTGTCGGACGCCGACTTTCATAAAATTTTGCGACAGAACGCGCCGAATGGTTCGTTTCGACTCGATCACTTTACACCAATCATGAATGCGGTTCGTTGAAATTTTTTGCTCAGGAAAAAGTAGCTGGAATTCTTTCACGCAGCGTAGGATGGCGGCATCAATGGGCTCAATGTGTCCACACCGCAGACAAATGGCGTCGTTTCGATCCATCACAACACCGAGTGTCAAGCATTGCGGACAAGAAATACCTTTGTTCAGTTGATCAAATTCATAAGTGGGTAGTCGCTGGTAAGGGGATTCTGTCAGATGCAGTTGCGCTAATCGGCTCGCTAGTTGACGATGGCTATCGGTGAGTTTCGAAGGTAGACGGTCCAGTCTCCTAAAAAAAGAATTTAGCTGAGTGGGAAGAATAAACGGTTTGTTGCGAGGCGCTTGGTACAGGGTGAATTCGGGGTTAATGAATACGACAAGAGTTGTGAGCGGAATCCGACAACCTAAATCCTTCAATAAACGTCGCAACAGGGACTCGCTTCGCCCGAGCTGGAGGAGGGGGTCGGCGAGTTCGGAATGGGGTGTTCTGTACCATTTCTCGTGTTCATAATAAAAATCCCCTGAAAAGTTTTTTACCTCAATTAAATAGAGCGCATCGGACAAGAGAATCAAAGAGTCAATTTGGAAGACGGAGTTGTTGTAGGGGAGCAGTAAATCATTTAAAATGAAGCATTCGTTCTGCAGCAGGGCGGCTCGGGCGTCAAATAGACATTCTCCTTCGTACCCTTTTGCCATGTTTGCGAGGTGTTGCTTGTCCTGTTCGGATAAATTCATGCGGGTGTCGAGCGCTTTCAGGAGCGATAGTTCGGATGGTTTTGTTCGAGGTTTATACAGCATCATTGCTTTCCTCCTTATCGTTTAATCATTCGCTATACATAACAGTGTGACGCTTTTATTGTAGCGCGTCCCCTGGCCGAAAGGGGATAACCGCTAAAGATTACCCCCTCTTTTTTATAACAAATCTCGCAACGCTTGTTCAACCGTCTTATATTGAAACGAAAATCCGTGTTCTAATGCTTTTTGAGGCGTAACCTTTTGTCCCTTTAAGATTAAATCCGACATCTCTCCGAGCAACCCTTTACAGGCAAAAGAAGGCAAGGGGAGCCAATGGGGGCGGCGGGTTACTGCCGCAATCGCGCTTCCTAATTCATTCATCGTACATGAGGTAGGCGACGTGAAATTAACAGGTCCAGAGAGCTGTTCTTCTCTCAAGCAAAAATTTAACAAGTCGATCGCATCTTGCAAATGGATCCAAGAGACCCACTGTTCGCCGTTGCCGATCGGACCGCCTGCAAATAACCGATATGGCAAAGCCATCCGCGATAATGCGCCGCCGTCGCGACCGAGTACAACACCAAAGCGGGTTTTCACTAATCGAGTTGTTCCCGCAGCCAATACTTTTTCGGCCTCAGCTTCCCAAGCAGCCGTTACATTTCCAAGAAAATCATTGTGCTTCATGACCGACGGATCGCGCTCTGTGAATGTCTTCTCTAATGAGTGTCCATAAAATCCGATCGCAGAGCCATTGATCAACGTTGGCGTTTGCAATTGACCATTCAAAATCTGCTGAACAATTTGCCGTGTCGTGTTGACGCGGCTTTCGAGTATGCTCGCTTTTGCTTTCGCCGTCCAGCGTTGGTTGATCGTTTCACCCGCCAAATTGATGACGCCATCGACCTTTAGTTCTTCTTGCAAGGGCCATGCCTGAACGGCAACCGACTCACTGAGTTCTTGAAAGTCAACCTTTGCGGGTTGTCGCGTAAATAAAACGACCTTGCCCCCGTTTTGGACCCACTGTTCGATCCAGGCCGAACCGATAAAGCCTGTCCCGCCAAAAATAGCAATTTTCATGGACGTTATCCTCCTATTGACTCATCATCCAAATTGTACCACATCCTTCTTTCCTTGCGGTAAATAGTCCATATGTCGGACTTGCGCGATATGCTATAATTGAACTATTCTATTAAAAAGTATGATCTAAAAGTTTACATAGTGGGGACTGTAAGAGTCTATTAGCCGTGATTTGGACTCGTGGAACCTTTTCTTAACTGAGGATAGGTGTGTTGAAAGGGATTGTGATGGCTGAGGCCTTATTCCCGTAGCATCTGAAATTTTAATTTTTTATCGTAAATGAGGGAAGCAAAGATGAGTGAATTACCGCCGCTACAACCAGAACATGAGAAACTGAATAGTAAACGCGCAATTGAAATGACTTTAACAACATTAAAGTACTCCCTCTTGCTTTTGCTTACGGGACTAATGTTAGGCGCTGGGGCAGCAATCGGTTTTGTTGCCTCCCTTGTTAAGGAGCAGCCTGCGCTTTCTTATCGGGAAATTCAGGACAAGATTTTCTCGCAAGCCCAAACAAGTTTTGCTTACTTTAATGAAGGACAGCAAATTGGCCAGTTAAGGACGGAGGAAGATCGTAGATTGGTAAGTGTATTCGACGTTTCTCCCCGTCTTATTCAAGCGATTGTCGCTACAGAAGACCGCCTTTTCTATGAGCATTACGGGGTAAACATCAATGGCTTGTTCCGCGCGGGTTACGAATCAATAGGAGGTAGTTCCGTTCAAACAGGCGGAAGCTCACTGACCCAACAACTCGTAAAGCAGACGATTTTGACCCCGGAAGTAAACTTAGAGCGAAAAGCAAGAGAGATTTTTTTGGCGCTTCGTTTGGAAAGAATGTTTTCAAAAGACCAAATAATTGAAGCTTATATGAATAAAATGTACTTTGGAAAGAACGCGAACGGATCTAATATTTACGGTGTACAAGCGGCGGCGAAAGGGATTTTTGGGGTCGATGTGAAGGACTTGAATCTGCCTCAATCCGCTTATATCGCCGGGATGCTGCAGGCCCCATCCCGCTTCGTGCCATTTAATCCTGATGGATTGCAAAGGGGCAAGGATCGCCAACGAATTGTATTGGATCGAATGTTGGAGGTGGGTTATATTACGCCAGCTGAATATCGGGAGGCATTGGCCTATGATATTAAAGCGCATTTGCGAGAGGCTGATGAAGTGCGCGCTTACAGTAAGTACCCGCATTTGATGATGACAATTGAGTATCAGGCGGCCAAAGTATTGCTCGACCAAGATATTCGGGATAATCCAGAGCTGAGCGAAAGAAAGATTTCCGAGGAAGAATATAGGGAACTGGTCGAATTCAAACGGAAAGAAGTGCTGAGTAAAGGGTACCATGTCTACACGACAATCGATAAACAAACATATGAAATGATGAACGCGATTGCGGACAACGATAACAATTTTGCTAGGCCGCGCTCGTATACGTTACCAAATGGCAAAAGAGTGGAGAACGCGATTGAACAAGTTGGAGCGACTTTGCTAGATAATAAAACAGGAGCGGTGCTTGGATTTATTGGTGGTCGCGATTTTCAAAATTCGCAATACAATCACACCGCGATTCCGAGACAACCGGGTTCAACGATGAAGCCGATTGCCGCTTACGCGCCCGCATTTGAACTCGGGTTGTTGCAACCCGGCTTCGTGATCGATGATTCGCCATTGGCTTTAGACAATGGTCCTGGGAATCCGCCTTTTTATCCATCAAACTACGATAATCGTTTCCGTGGACCGGTTACAACACGGATTGCTTTACAACATTCGTACAACATTCCCGCGATAAAGGCGTATTTAGAAGTGGGAACAGAGCGGGCGCTCGATTATGTGCAAAAGATGGGGATTACAACGATCGTTACTCCAAAAGAAAATCCACGTCGAAATGATTACCAATCCAAAACGTTGCCGATCGGCGGACTAACAGAAGGGGTAACCGTTGAAGAATTGACTAACGCTTTTTCGGTATTTGCGAACGACGGCGTTTTGCAAAAGAGTTTTATGATTTCCAAAATTACAGATTCTACTGGCAGTCCGATTTTTGAACATCGAGTCATGCCGCGGCGCGTGTACTCAGAACAAACAGCCTACTTGATGACTGATATGATGCGCAGTGTCGTGCAAAGTGGTACAGCGACGTCGCTTAAATCATACATTGGCGGGCGTCCCGTTGCTGGGAAAACGGGGACGACGAATCGTGATGTTGACTCCTGGTTTGTTGGCTATACGCCTGATGTGTCGCTTGGGGTCTGGATTGGTTATGATGAACGTTATCCGCTACCTAATTCACGTCCACCTCGTTCGATCCAAATTTGGGGCAAGATTATGCGTGATCTTGGCAATCTTTATCCTGATCGCTATCCGCGTAACGCGAATTTTAGCGCTCCAAGCGGGATTGTGCGCAAAGAGATTTGCGCAAAATCGGGTAAATTAGCTTCAGAAGTGTGTAGACAGGAAGGGTCAGCGCTCACGGAGATCTTTAACGCCTCCTATGCGCCAACGGAAGTCGATCGCACCCCGCCCGTCATTCGAGAAGATGTTAATGATGATGATGAGCGGCTAGAAGAAGAGCGCGAACGCGAGGAAGATCGTGAGCAAGAAGAAGGTCGCGAACAAACAGAAGAGCGCGAACGTGAGGCAGAAAAAGAAAAACGAGATAGAGAAAAGGAAGAACGAAAACAGCAAAAAGAAGAAGAGAAGCAGGAAAGAGAACGGGCTGAATCCAACCCGCCGATCGAGAGGGACGGTGAATAACAACGAACAAAGAAAAAAGGCATCAGTTAAATGAAGAGCAACTTGAATTGATCGCGGCTTTATTAGAGGACAAAGCAGCAAGGATAAACAGGAATCCAAATTTTGGATTGAGATTGATCCGGAAAAGTCTCACGGGCAGCATTTGTCCAAATTGACGAAAGACGAATTAAATGTGATTCGAAAAGAACTAAATATAAAAGGCATAAGCCAACTTCCTAAACAACAACTGATTGAGGAACTTGTTCGTCAAGCGCCAGACCATTTTCAAACAACAATTCAGTTATTTGACCAGCCTCGATATGCATTGCTTCAACGCCTAGCAAGAGAGGGGTATACATCCGATTTTGATTATGAATTTGAACAAATTGTTTATCTAAGAAAATTTGGCTTGGTGTTTACTGGACGATATCAGGGACAAAATGTGTTTGTTATGCCTAATGAAATAAGGGAGGCTTTTAATCGGATAGACGAGCCTCCGTTACAGGCTACCGTGAAGAAAAATACGGAACTCACTCGCTTGACGCATGGTCTACTTTTTTACTATGGGATATTGTCGATGGAGGAATTGATGAATCTGGCGCAACAATATGTAGCTGAAAAAATCGATATAGAACACTATATTGAGTTGCTTCACGATCTTTCCCTCTTTTATGAAGAATATGATATCGGAAACCGATTTCAGGTAATGCACTATCGCGTGATGGACCCCATGTGGATTCAAGACGAACTGGATTTAAGAGAAACGCTCGATTTTTACCCTTTTACAAAAGAACAACTGTTGCGGGCGGGCGAACTCGATTATAAGGACCGCACACCTCAATACCGAAAATTTAAAGACTTTTTAATGAAAAAGTGTAGGCTCCCTGTGGTAGAAGCAGAAATGTTGATTGATGATCTCTATGATGGCATTCAAAATGGGGATGATTGGATGAACCAAGTCGGTTATCTTCAAAATGAATTAGGACTGGATCGTATGGAGCAAATTCAAGAAGTGGGAGATCTGTTAGTTGCCTATAGTAATCATACAAGGCAGTGGGTACTCAAGGGATATAGCCCGGCAGAACTAGCGCGCAAAGAACAAAAGTCATTGCGTACTACGTCCCGAAATTCAGAAGGAACCGTGATCGATTTTACCACGAAGAAAAAAGTAGGTAGAAATGATCCTTGTGCTTGCGGTAGCGCCGAGAAATTTAAAAGATGTTGCGGTAAATAACGATGAACGAAAACCCTAAGCTTTGAAATCAGGCAAAGCTTAGGGTTTTTTTGTTGTTCTATTTTTAAAAGGGGCCTATAAACCCAAAGACAAACGGGCAATGAATGAATCGGACGGGAGTCACACAGGTAGGTGTTTGCGCGTATATTGTGCTAAGTCAATGTAAGGCGGGAGGAATGGAAGATGAAAGATGCGTGTGTTCATTGCGGGGAGGATTTATCGGTGATCGAGAAAAGTCGCAGCGAATGTTTTGAATGTCGGGATAAAATATCGCTAACCGCTTCGGAAGAGGATCGAGGCGCATCTTGAGCGAAGGAAAAACAAAAAAGGTTGTCAGAAGCTAAAATTCTGAACAACCTCCATTTTTGTTTTACTGTAAAAAACTACTGATCCTTCGCGTAGCGCTCATCTGGGACTTTGCTTAAGACAGCAAACAGACTTGCAGGTTCGTCACCTGTATTTGTAAAGGCAAAAGCTTCATGCCCCTCCGTAAAAACGACATCATCTTTCTTAAGTGTATGCTCGACTTCATCCACTGTCAGCGTGCCCGCTCCTTGTAAAACGGTTACATAAAGATCGGAACCCGGATGTGTATGCGTCGGCACCCCTTGTCCCGGCATAAAGTTAAGCACAAAAGCCGTGCTGTCGTCTGTTTTATGGATAACCCGCTTCGTAAAACGCTCCTCATTAAAATCTTGGAAAGAAGTCAGATTTTCTTTTTTCATGGTAAAACCTCCCTTAAAGTTGTTCGATATTAGCATGTTTCTAACGCCTGCAATCTATCCCTATCATATATGGAATAATGACCGAAGACAGTGGGATTTATCACAAAATTTAACAAAGGTAGTGAAGTAGGGCTTTAAGATACGCAAAACTGTTGTTAAGGTACGTAATGGAAACTTTCCTATTCAACTAGTGAATGAGATTCCATTACGTGTATAATTGGAAAGTGATGGATTGTAATTTGGTTAAGCAAGACGTGAGGTTGATGAGTGAACGTAATTTTCCATGGACATCAATCTAGACAGTAAAAAACAAAGGGGAAAGGTACCATGAGTTTTATCGCGCATATTCGAGCAAGTGACGGTCAGAAGCAGACAGTAGAAGAACATCTATTGGAAGTAAAGCGTTTGGCGGAAATCTCTGGAGAAAAATTTGGAGCCAAACACCTAGCAGGTTTGGCGGGATTGTTGCATGATTTTGGGAAATGCACGCATCAATTTAAGGAATATATTTTAGAGGCGTTTAACAATCCTGAGGCGCCGCCCAAGCGAGGTAGTGTAGACCATTCAACCGCTGGTGGTAAACTGTTGTACGAGCTTTATCATAATCGAACGGACAACCCTTACTTGATTATCCTTGCTGAAATCGTGGGGAACGTGATTATTTCTCATCACTCCTATTTGCAAGATTTTTTGGCGCCTACTTTAGAGTCACCTTATTTAAGGCGTGTTCGCGATAAGGAGTTGGATGATTTTCATCGCGCTCAGCAATACTTTTTTGAGTATGTAATGAATCGAAATGATTTTGATGTCTATGTCTCTGAAGCGGCAATGGAATTAGAGAATTTTTTGCAAGAAACGCCGCCTGAAAATCATGCTGAGCAACTTATGTTTTTAACGAAGTTTATCTTTAGCGCATTGATAGATGCGGATCGAACGGATGCTCGATTGTTTGAGGAGAATACACTGTATAATTCAAAAAACAATGGTTTATTGTTCAAAACCTATTATGAAAGATTAATGGGTAAGCTAAATTCCTTTAAAAATGAATCTCTCGCGAGTCATCCCATTAATATCCTTCGCTCCGAGATGTCAGAACAGTGTGAACGATTTGCAATAAAACCATCAGGAATCTACACGTTATCGATCCCGACAGGTGGAGGTAAAACGCTTGCTAGTTTAAGGTATGCTCTTAAACATTCACTAGAATATAGTAAGGACAGAATTGTGTTTGTTGTTCCTTTTACGACAATCATTGAACAAAATGCCGCGGAAGCTCGTAAAGTGTTACAAGATGAAATGAATATTTTGGAGCATCACTCAAACGTGATTGACGATGGAGTTGATGACGAAGCACAAGATGGCATCGTTAACATGCGACAAAAGTGGAAATTAGCGAAGGACACTTGGGACGCCCCGATTATCTTTACGACGATGGTCCAATTTTTAAACGCATTTTACGCTAAAGGAAGTCGCAATATTCGCCGCCTACATAATCTTAGCAATTCAGTGATTATTTTTGATGAAGTTCAAAAAGTTCCTGTCAAATGCGTATCTTTGTTTAATCAGGCTTTAAATTATTTAAAATATTCCACAGATTCGAGCATTGTTCTTTGCACGGCGACCCAACCGGCTTTGGATTTTGTCGAGCATAAGCTGAAAATCGGATCCGACGCAGAAATGATCGATCAACTAAACGAAGTGATTGAGGCTTTTAAAAGGGTTGAAATCATTGATAAAGCAACGAATGGACCGATCAACAATGAGCAACTTGTCGATTTTATCGGGCAATTAATGGGAGGAATACAAAGTATTCTCGTCATTTTAAATACCAAATCGGTAGTAAAGGATTTATACCAGAAGCTAATTGCGCAAGGAACGGACTATGAAATATTCCATCTAAGTACTTCGATGTGCGCCGCGCATCGAAATGACATTTTTAAAAAAATAAGAGATTGTCTTGGCAACAATCAAAAAATCATATGCATCAGTACGCAACTTATAGAGGCTGGGGTAGATGTCAGCTTTGATAGTGTTATTCGTTCCCTTGCTGGATTGGATTCAATTGCCCAGGCCGCTGGTCGATGCAATAGGCATGGAGAAAAAGAGATCGGAACCGTCTATGTGATTGACCATGAACAAGAAAGACTGGATCGGTTAGAAGAGATAAAAAAGGGGAAGGAAGTTGCCAAAAAAATCCTTGTTGATCTTAAGCGTCATCCTAGCGTATATGGGGGTCACCTGTTATCTAGGGAGGCAATGGAAAGATATTTTCAGGAATATTACACGGATATGGAAACAAATTTAAATTACTTTATCCCTAAGCTAGAAAAGGAAATGATTGAGTTGCTCACCTCTCATCGGCGCGGGAACAGCAGCCTCGCTAAGGCTTATCAAAGTAAACATGGTAGCCTTCCGCCATTGTATTTAATCAATAGTTACTACTCAGCAGCGGAACATTTTGAAGTCATTGATGATATGACTACAGCTGTGTTAGTTCCCTACAAAGAAGGTGAGGAGCTTATTGCTGCGTTAAATAGTTATGCCGGCTCATTTGAAGATGTAACAAAGTTCTTAAGAAAAGCCCAGCAGTATTCAATCAATTTATATAAACATGAGTTTGAATACTTAGCTCAAGATGGTGGGCTTGTTTCTTTTTTGGATGGCCAAATCTTCGCTTTGACAGAAGGGGCGTATCATGGGGAATTTGGGTTCAATCTCGAAAACGACAGTGAATTTGGCTTTCAATATTTTTAGAAAGGCAAAAAACCAGGGATTCTTTTCATCCTTGGTTTTTTTAATTCTTTTTAAAAAATCATATACTATATTTTTCAACCCGCACTTTTATAAGCGACATGTCATTATAGCATATAGTGTAGGATTATGGTGTAATTCATATATTATATTATTTATATTGCCAAAGAACCAGGAGTAATGTACCATTTAATCTAGAGATGTAATAATATTCAAAAAAAGGAGGTGTTCTCATGAGGAATTCGATTCAATTTGAAGTATATGGGAGTTACGCTTTATTTACAGATCCATTAACAAAGCTTGGTGGGGAAAAGATGTCCTACCAAATACCTACATACGAGGCTTTGAAAGGAATTACAGAATCGATTTACTGGAAGCCAACGCTTTTAATTATCGTTGATAAAGTTCGCGTGATGAACCCGATTCGTATGGAGTCAAAAGGTATGCGTCCAATTGAGTATGGTGGTCGGGGCGGAAACACGTTGGCTCATTACACGTATTTAAGAGATGTTAAATATCAAGTTCAGGCCCATTTTATTTTTAATCCGCATCGTCCAGATCTCGCTTTTGATCGTAATGAGCATAAGCACCATAATATTATGAAACGTTCGTTAAAGGTCGGCGGTCGCAGAGATATTTTCCTAGGGGCTAGAGAGTGTCAGGCTTATGTCGAACCTTGCTTGTTCGGCTCAGGTGAGGGGTATTATGATGATTACGATGGTGAAATCCATTTTGGAACGATGATGCACGGCATTAATTATCCAGACGAAACGGGCAGAAATGAAATGGAAGCCCGTCTATGGCAGCCAAGCATGAAGAATGGTGTAATCGAGTTTGTTCGACCTGATCAATGTGCTCACGTTCGCAAAATTACCGACATGGAGCCGAGACATTTTGATGAGACGAATATGACCTCTGCAGAACAATTATGGCGGGAGCTTGAAGAGGAGTGGGATCGATGAGTTGGCTACTCCACCTATATGAAACTTATGAATCCAATCAGGATCAAGTAGGCGTCATTGAAAAAAAGAGAAACGGACAAGAATATACGCTTTTGCCCATTTCCCACACAACTCAAAACGCCCATATCGATGTGAACATTACAGAGGATGGGCAATTTCACTCTGCAACAGTCATCGCTAAGAGTGATGCCAGCACGTTGATTCCGTGCACGGAAGATGCCGCGAATCGAGCCGGTTCGAAGGTCGCTCCCTACCCATTACATGATAAATTGAGTTACGTAGCGGGGGATTATATCGCGTATGGCGGAAACGTGAAAAATAAAGAACATTTCGCGGAGTACCTGAAACAGTTGGAGAAATGGACAAATTCACCGTATGCAATGGATGTAGTGAAGAGCATTTACCGCTATGTAAGTAAAAGATCTTTGATACAAGACTTGGTTAATGAAAAAATACTTGTTGTTGATGATGACGGACAGCTACTAAGTAAATGGAACAAAGATTATGAGGATCGTTATGGAGAACGACCTGCTATTTTTTCGGCGCTAACTGGGGATCAAGAAGGCGCTTTTGTACGTTTTAACGTCCGATCGCCCGACAAGATTTTAACGGATATATGGAAATGCGCAGAAATGTATCAATCTTTTATTCGCTACTATCAGGCAAAGCTAGGGAATGAGAATGAGGATGTCTGTTACGTAACAGGGAAGAGATTGCCGAGCACCGATAAGCATACGAATAAGATCAGGCATGCCGCAGATAAGGCCAAGTTAATTTCCGCGAATGATTCCAGTGGTTTTACATACCGAGGTCGGTTCTCGGAGAGTAATGAGGTCGCTAATGTCAGCTATGAAGTTTCGCAGAAAGCTCACAATGCTTTAAAATGGCTGATTAACCGTCAAGCAAAGATCGTTGATGGTCGCGTATTTCTCGTTTGGGGAAATGAACAACTCGATCTTCCCGATCTCGTTGAAGATAGCTTCGACTTATTTGGAAGCGTGTCAACTGAATCAAAGACTGAGCGCTCGCCAAACACGTTAAAGGAGTTTGCCCGAGAGATCGAAAAGTCGATCGACGGGTTGCGAGGGGATTTATCAACGACGCATTCCAGTGTATATATTTTGATCCTTGATTCAGCGACAACTGGTCGAATGGCTGTTCTGTACTATCGGTATATGGATAAAGATCTTTACTTGGACCGATTAAAGGCGTGGCATACAACATGTGTGTGGCGTCATCGCCATCGAAAAAATAGTGAGGGTAAGATGGTGTCCTATATCGGTTCACCGTCCACAAAGGATGTTGCTTTCGCTGCTTATGGACCTCTTGCAAGCGACAAGATCGTGAAAGGGCTCATGGAACGTTTAGTTCCTTGCATTGTAGATGGGCGGTCGTTGCCGTTGGATATAGTGAGAAGCGCTGTTCAGCGGGCTTCGAATCCCGTGTCGATGGACCGATGGGAATGGGAGAAAACATTAAGTGTTACCTGCGCCCTTATAAACAAAATCTTAAGCGACCAAAAGGGGGAGTATGATATGGCCTTAGATACAGAGAACAATGATCGCGATTATTTATTTGGACGACTGCTAGCCGTTGCCGATGTGTTAGAAAGACGCGCTTTGGGCCCAAGTGAAACCCGTTCTACGAATGCGATTCGTTATATGAATTCTTTTTCACGACATCCGGAGAGAACATGGAAGACGATTCAGGAAGGTTTGCAGCCATACCAAGCACGTCTAGGAACGAAAGCTCGTTATTTATCCGGATTAATCGATGAAATCGCGTCTCGAATAGAGATTACGGATTTTAATAACCAACCTTTGTCAGGAAAATACTTGTTAGGATTTTATAGTCAACGACATGAACTGTATCAAAAAAGAGAAACAGATCGGGGCGTAAAAGAAAACGAAGCGCGAGGGGGAAATTAAAATGTCTACATTAGACCAAAAAATCGATTTTGCAGTCGTCTTATCGGTTACAAAAGCAAACCCGAATGGGGATCCACTTAATGGAAATCGTCCGCGTCAAAATTATGACGGTCATGGCGAAATATCAGATGTTGCGATTAAAAGAAAAATTCGAAACCGTTTGCTAGATATGGGGGAATCTATTTTTGTGCAGTCCGATGATAGAAAAGTAGACGAGTTTGATAGTTTGCGATCTCGTGCGGATGCACACCCGGAACTGGCTAAGGCCAGTAAAGGAAAGAATAAATCAAGCGATGAATATGCTCGCCTGGCTTGTCAAGAGTGGATCGATGTGCGCAGTTTCGGCCAAGTATTCGCGTTTCGGGGAGCGGGTAGTGGTGGTGGGGTATCCGTCGGGGTCAGAGGGCCCGTGTCAATCCATACGGCGGTAAGCGTGGATCCGATCCAGATTACGAGCATGCAAATCACGAAAAGCGTCAATTCCGAACCAAACGAAAAAAGGGGATCGGACACGATGGGGATGAAACACCGTGTTGATTTTGGAGTTTATATTTTTTATGGCAGCATCAATACACAATTAGCGGAAAAAACAGGATTCACAAAGGAAGATGCATTAAAAATCAAAGAATCTCTCATTTCTTTATTTGAAAACGATGCTTCTTCTGCCAGACCTGAAGGCAGCATGGAAGTACATAAGGTCTACTGGTGGGAACATGCGTCAAAACTAGGACAATATTCGTCCGCCAAAGTTCATCGGCTATTAGATATCAAAAAACGGACAGAGGAACCAAAGTCGCTTAATGATTATGCGATAGAGCTATATGAACTGGAAGGATTAACCACCGAGGTTTTGGATGGGCGCTAATAATGAAGAAAACTATCTGATGTTGTCAGGCATCCAACATTATCAGTTTTGTAAACGTCAATGGGCGTTAATTCATATTGAACAGCAGTGGGCGGAAAATGTGAAAACATTGGAAGGACAATTTTTACACCAAAAAGCGGATCAGCCCTTTATAAAAGAAAAGAGGGGAAACAAGTTAATTGTACGAGCGATGCCAATTCAGTCTAACGAGCTCCGAATATCTGGTGTTTGCGATGTGGTTGAATTCATTAAAGATGATCAAGGCGTTGAGCTACATGGTCATGAAGGGAGGTATGTCGCGCATCCTGTTGAATATAAGCGCGGCAAACCGAAAACAAACGATGCCGATTTGTTACAATTGACCGCTCAAGCCATGTGTTTAGAAGAGATGTTGCTATGCGATGTAACACACGGCTTCATGTATTATCATGAAATAAAACGTCGACTCGAGGTGGCGATTACGGACTCGTATAGAAATAAGGTTCAATCCATAGTTTCGGAAATGCATGACTATTATGCGCGTAATCATACTCCAAAAGTAAAAATAGGATCATTCTGTCGTAACTGCTCCCTTCAACATATTTGTTTACCTAAATTAATGAATAAGGAATCCGTTGAAAGTTTTATTGGAAGGAAAATCAGGGAGTGAAAAAACTTTTAAATACACTATACGTCACCCAGCCTGATGTTTATTTAGCTCTGGATGGAGGAAATGTTGTTCTTTTGAAGGATGAAGAAAGACTTGGTCGACTGCCTTTGCATAATTTAGAATCGATTATAAGCTTTGGATATACGGGAGCAAGTCCGGCATTAATGGGGTATTGCGCGGATCACAACATCTCCATTGTGTTCTTGACGATGAATGGGAGATTCTTAGCTAGAGTTGTTGGAGAAAGTCGGGGCAATGTAGTGCTGAGAAAGAAGCAATATCGGTTGTCAGACAATGAAAATTCGTCTGCAAAAGTGGCTCGAAATTTCATAATGGGTAAAGTGTATAATCAGAAGTGGATGATCGAGAGAATGACCAGAGAACATCCACTTCGAATCGATGTGGAGCAATTTAAAAAGATCTCCCAACATTTATCTGCTTTGATGGTCGACATTCACGCTTGTGAAGATTTAGAACGGTTACGAGGGCTAGAAGGACAAGCTGCGATTAGCTACAACCGTTTATTTAATCAAATGATCTTGCAGCAAAAAGAAGATTTCTATTTTCATCATCGCTCCCGTAGACCGCCGATGGACAACGTAAACACGATGCTGTCGTTTGCGTATACGTTGTTGGCGAATGATACGGCTGCTGCGTTAGAAACAGTTGGACTGGATGCTTATGTCGGCTTTCTACATCGGGACCGTCCAGGAAGAGCGTCATTGGCTTTAGATGTCATGGAAGAGCTACGCGGAATTTTTGCAGACAGGTTTGTATTAAGTCTCATTAATCGGAGAGTGATCGGTCCATTAGATTTTTATAAAAAGGAAAACGGAGCCGTCCTGATGACAGATGAGGCAAGGAAAAAGTTCTTAGAAGCCTGGCAAAATAGAAAACAAGAAAAAATAACACACCCCTTTCTAGGAGAAAGGATGTCGTGGGGCCTTGCGCCACATGCGCAGGCATTATTATTAGCCCGCTATTTACGAGGCGACCTTGACCAATACCCGCCATTCCTATGGAAGTAGGTGAAAGTAATTGCTAATCTTGATCACGTATGACGTTTCAACAGTGGATAAAGCAGGGAGAAGAAGACTTCGTCACGTGGCAAAGGCTTGCCAAAAATATGGACAGCGGGTGCAAAACTCTGTTTTTGAGTGTATAGTAGATGCAACGCAATTCACAAAATTAAAGATGGAGCTTGTTAATTTGATTGATATGGAGGTAGACAGTCTTAGGTTTTATAGACTGGGTAACAATCACAAGAGTAAAGTAGAACATTTTGGTGTGAAGGAATCGATGGATCTAGAAGGGCCTTTAATCTTTTAACCCTCGGTGCGGATAGTAAGTGAACATAAATTACCTAGGACATCCGCACCTAGGATATTGTCGATAATTATCGAATGTGACATTTAATTTAACTGAGTTCTTTATTCGAATAAAGAAAATAGTGATTTTTGAGTAAAAAAATCTTAATTTGCTCACTTTTAGTCAAAAATCGCTGTCGCACCCTTCGTGGGTGCGTGGATTGAAATTCGCTGTACGAAGGAATCAAATGTGCATCGCTCAAAGTCGCACCCTTCGTGGGTGCGTGGATTGAAATTCCGCTCCACATCTATTTAAAGTAACGAGGTTATAGTCGCACCCTTCGTGGGTGCGTGGATTGAAATTTGTGCTAGGATGAATATGGCCGACATAAACAGTGTCGCACCCTTCGTGGGTGCGTGGATTGAAATGGGTCATTTTGAAAATCTTCAACATAATGACCCCGGTCGCACCCTTCGTGGGTGCGTGGATTGAAATGCCTGTTGGTGACGAGCCTATCGTTACTACGAACGTCGCACCCTTCGTGGGTGCGTGGATTGAAATTCTACGCAATCAGCGACGGTCAGCTTGCGGCCGGGTCGCACCCTTCGTGGGTGCGTGGATTGAAATCGTCCTTTTCAATAGCGGCATTTATCCACAAAACGTCGCACCCTTCGTGGGTGCGTGGATTGAAATACTAGGAAATCTAAGTCTTTATTTATCTCGCGAGAAGTCGCACCCTTCGTGGGTGCGTGGATTGAAATATCTGTGGGATCTATAATCACATTGCTTGGGACTGGTCGCACCCTTCGTGGGTGCGTGGATTGAAATGGCTATACAGAACAATGACCTCAATGTTTATGTAGCGTCGCACCCTTCGTGGGTGCGTGGATTGAAATGGTTTACAGGTGGCTAACAAAAGACGTTAAGGAGGTCGCACCCTTCGTGGGTGCGTGGATTGAAATTACCAACAGATTTGGAAAGAGAGTTACGAGTTGTGTCGCACCCTTCGTGGGTGCGTGGATTGAAATAATTTTTTAGGAGGTTTGTTATCTACATCAGACAGTCGCACCCTTCGTGGGTGCGTGGATTGAAATCTTTTTCGTTGTACCTGAACGATGGAACTTGTTTGTCGCACCCTTCGTGGGTGCGTGGATTGAAATAATAGTCCCGCACTCTGTGTAGTCCAAGAAAAAAAGTCGCACCCTTCGTGGGTGCGTGGATTGAAATTCACTGGTTAACCCCTCAACAAACTGGATAATGCGTCGCACCCTTCGTGGGTGCGTGGATTGAAATTCTTGTTGTAACAACACCATCACGGCGACGGAAAGTCGCACCCTTCGTGGGTGCGTGGATTGAAATTTTGGTGACACTTAACTCATGTCGATCGACTGACGTCGCACCCTTCGTGGGTGCGTGGATTGAAATTTATAACACAACCATCTACAACGAGCGTGGCATATATGTCGCACCCTTCGTGGGTGCGTGGATTGAAATAGCGCAACCCGCAACTGAATACGACAAGTTGCAGATTCAGTCGCACCCTTCGTGGGTGCGTGGATTGAAATAAGAAGTTGAGGCGATTGTTGAGGAGGAGGCTTAAGTCGCACCCTTCGTGGGTGCGTGGATTGAAATTTCTGGTGTAGCCCCCTCAACCCACTCTCCCCCGTCGCACCCTTCGTGGGTGCGTGGATTGAAATGACTATCTTTGGTATGTTCGAGTTACCTTGAAAAGTCGCACCCTTCGTGGGTGCGTGGATTGAAATCGTTGTGTAATGAGTGCCACTCAATCATACATAACGTCGCACCCTTCGTGGGTGCGTGGATTGAAATAAGTCATAAAAGTCCACGCGATGCCCCTCGGATAGTCGCACCCTTCGTGGGTGCGTGGATTGAAATATGACCAATAGGGCATCGTTTAGGTCACTCATATAGTCGCACCCTTCGTGGGTGCGTGGATTGAAATCCTCTAAAATCCCATCAACCGTCTTTTGTGTGCGGTCGCACCCTTCGTGGGTGCGTGGATTGAAATTTTGAAGTCTCCCATTGTCTAACAAGGATATTTAAAAGTCGCACCCTTCGTGGGTGCGTGGATTGAAATCTGTGTGTCTGTCGCAATGTAATCATCACCCGACAGTCGCACCCTTCGTGGGTGCGTGGATTGAAATATGCTTACGATGGTATTAGGACTGACACCCAACAGGTCGCACCCTTCGTGGGTGCGTGGATTGAAATAACTAACCACGTTTTTATAGATCCGTTAGAGCTAGTCGCACCCTTCGTGGGTGCGTGGATTGAAATATCAACTAGCACATCATCAGTTAACCCTCGCTTAGTCGCACCCTTCGTGGGTGCGTGGATTGAAATGCATCTGGGGCAATCCATTACCTCACCCCCGTACGTCGCACCCTTCGTGGGTGCGTGGATTGAAATACATCGTCCATGACCGTTTGGTTTTAAATGTATAGTCGCACCCTTCGTGGGTGCGTGGATTGAAATTGTCCAGTGGGCATATAGGTGATTTCGGGCATAGAGTCGCACCCTTCGTGGGTGCGTGGATTGAAATTGTTCCAATCCGAATAATTTATAGCGCAACGCCGTCGCACCCTTCGTGGGTGCGTGGATTGAAATTCGAAGTAAGCGGCGTTAAAGACTACGAAGAACTGGTCGCACCCTTCGTGGGTGCGTGGATTGAAATCGTCAGGCCCTCGCAATCCAACATAAAAGCACGAGTCGCACCCTTCGTGGGTGCGTGGATTGAAATATTGTTCTGAGTTCAAGTACAAAAGAGAGGTTACGTCGCACCCTTCGTGGGTGCGTGGATTGAAATTTTAATTGGTCAACACCTTGTACATTTAGATTAAGTCGCACCCTTCGTGGGTGCGTGGATTGAAATTTTAATTTCGGTAACCCTGTGGCTTGTGATTACTGTCGCACCCTTCGTGGGTGCGTGGATTGAAATATTCGACTGACTCCCCTCTCCCCTCCTCCCCGTTGTCGCACCCTTCGTGGGTGCGTGGATTGAAATATTTTATGCCTCCTCAAATCGTCTAACTCCGCTTGTCGCACCCTTCGTGGGTGCGTGGATTGAAATAAAATTGTTCGTCCACCTTAGATCCTGTTAATTCTTGTCGCACCCTTCGTGGGTGCGTGGATTGAAATGATTTATCTAATGTTGAATATCCACCAATCGCAGAGTCGCACCCTTCGTGGGTGCGTGGATTGAAATAATTTGGCTTGTGCTGTATCAATCCCGACTAGGCGTCGCACCCTTCGTGGGTGCGTGGATTGAAATGATCCTGACAACGTTTTAATGCAAGATGCTAAAACGTCGCACCCTTCGTGGGTGCGTGGATTGAAATAGATTCACCTGTGACGAGTCCTAATGTTCTTTCAGTCGCACCCTTCGTGGGTGCGTGGATTGAAATTTTAATTTCGGTAACCCTGTGGCTTGTGATTACTGTCGCACCCTTCGTGGGTGCGTGGATTGAAATCCCCTTGTGCTAATTGCATCCGTTTATTTTGAGCAGTCGCACCCTTCGTGGGTGCGTGGATTGAAATTTTAATCCAAACCGCAGAAGGCGCACTTAATGAAAGTCGCACCCTTCGTGGGTGCGTGGATTGAAATAATTGGTAAAGTATCATGAGAACTATATCCGGTAGTCGCACCCTTCGTGGGTGCGTGGATTGAAATAAGCATCAGTGATGCTACTACTGTAAACAATACGGTCGCACCCTTCGTGGGTGCGTGGATTGAAATAATATAAAAAGAACAATGTCGTAGCCTATAATGGATGTCGCACCCTTCGTGGGTGCGTGGATTGAAATATGCTGTCCCCGTTTATCCGCATCATGAATATGTCGTCGCACCCTTCGTGGGTGCGTGGATTGAAATAACCTCTTTGGGTCTGAGTATCTTTGTAGAATTATGTCGCACCCTTCGTGGGTGCGTGGATTGAAATCTGAGGGGGCCAAGTTTACCGACACAATTTACACAGTCGCACCCTTCGTGGGTGCGTGGATTGAAATTAAAGAAACGCCAGCGGGGGCACAAAGCAAGGTGGGTCGCACCCTTCGTGGGTGCGTGGATTGAATTGTAAAAATGGGTCAATTCAAGTGCGACAATTGAGATTATTATAAATATAAACAATATGACCACCATAGCTTAGATGAACGCCCTTGGACTTTGATTTTTCGTGTGAATTATGACTTACCTTGTCATATCCAAGGGTGTGTGGATTGAGGTTCTTGTTATTTCTCTTCTGTTCATCTTTCAGAGTTGAATCCCACCCTCCATCCGTCCCCAGAATACCCTCTTGAAAACAAGAAAAAAGCTGACCCATGACGAGGAGTTACACCCGCAAACTACGATTTGAGCGGGGAAAACACCTGGATGGATCAGCTTTTTTTAGGCCTTTTTGACAACTTTTGATTTTAGTTTCATTTGACCAAAACCGTCGACTCTGCAATCGATGTCGTGGCCGTCTCGGCTGCCGTCAACTAAGCGGATATCATTTACTTTGGTTCCAATTTTGATTACGTTCGAGCTGCCTTTTACTTTAAGGTCTCGAATCACGGTAACAGAATCCCCGTCTTGTAGAATCGTGCCGTGGGCATCTCTAATAACAGGTCCATCTTGCGTTGCTTCGCTTTCCGCCGCATCTGGATTCCATTCGTGCGCGCATTCAGGACAGATGAACAGATCTCGGTCTTCATAGGTGTATTGTGAATTGCAATTTGGGCAATCCGGTAAATTTGCCATCGTTTTTATCCCTCCTAATCTTCTATATACTGCCATACTTTTCAATGATTGACAAGCTAGTCTCTTGGCTAGAGTGGAGATATGACTGAGTAAAGACTAGTCTGATGAGAATCTAGCAGATGGCCATAGATTCGAATAGATCAAGGCGCCAGGCATGAAGCGCGTTAAGACTGAATAGACTGGAGATGGTCTTACACTTTTGGCTCAGTTCGGACTCAAGACCTGCTTCATTCGAAGCAGGATAGGGCTTCAGCCTATTTTTTTATGATTCATAATCCAACACGTTTTGACGGGCTCTGCCAATATAATTCCGATGAAGCGGGAGGGTTCGACACACACCTCCAGCATATTTGGGCAACTGTCGATTGCTATCGCAATTTTGAGTATTTTTTCTCTCCAGTTTACCTTATTTTTCCGTTATGATAAAAACAGATTCAGAAACTTTTAAGTCGTGGAGTTGAAATGATTGAACCCATTATTGCAGAAAATTCTGGGACTTAGAGATCAAGGTTTGACCCATCAGGAAATTGCTGATGAATTACAGATAACCATTGGAAGGGTGCGCTACCAATTGTACAGAAAAAGTCAACCAGAAACGAATGTAGAATTAAACGAGAAGTCGAAGGAGCAGATGATCCAGCTGCATGACGCTGAAGTTCATCCTAATTATGGGGAAGACCAGCTTGTTCTTTTACCGCAAGGCCCAGCAAGCCTATATGCTTATTGGGAGATTACGGACGATCGAAAAAAATTAGTAGAGGAACACTTTAGTTGTTCCTGGGGCGTTTTGCCAAAAGTGCTGCGTGTTTATGATGTGACCGATGTGTATTTTAATGGGAATAACGCGCATTACTATAAAGATGTTCAAATCCATGATTTGGCTAATAACTGGTTTGTAAACGAACTTGGATCGCGGCGAAATTATTGTCTTGATTATGGAACGTTGACCTTGGATGGTCGTTACTTTACGATTTTACGCTCAGATCCCGTCCAATTGCCAGCTTCGGAAATTCAACCGTGGAGGGAACATGCGACGTGGAGAAGACCAGCAGAGTCAATAGAACCCGAGTGGCTGCGAGATTTTACAGGATACACGCTTCACGGGGGAGCAGATAGGAGAAAACTATGGTAGAAAAAGGTTACTTAGCGCTCGTTTTACATGCTCACTTGCCGTATATTCGGCATCCTGAGAGTGAACAATATATTGAAGAAAAATGGTTATTTGAAGCGATTACGGAGACATACCTTCCGCTTCTACAAGTGTTTGAGGGATTGCATGAAGATCAGGTTCCGTTTCGTCTGACGATGTCGTTAACCCCGACGTTGTTATCGATGCTGTCGGATCCTCTTTTGCAAGGACGGTACAGCGCCTACATCGAAAACTTAATTCAATTGGCCAAAAAGGAAATCAAACGGACGGCTGACAACGAAGATCTTAATGATTTGGCTAGCATGTACTATAAGAAGTTTCTTCATATGCAAGATAGTTTTGAGACAATCTATCAGCGAAATGTGATTAATGGATTTAGGAGAATGCAAGATTTAGGCTATTTGGAACTGATTACATGTTCTGCGACCCATGCCTTTTTACCTTATGTCAAAACGGAAATGGCGTTGCGGGCTCAAATTGAAAATGCGGTGAAAGTTCATTATCAGCATTTGGGGCGGGCCCCGAGGGGAATCTGGCTTCCTGAATGCGGCTATAAAGCTGAATTGGATCCGATCTTAAAAGAATTTGGATTGGAATACTTTTTTACTGAAACGGATGGTTTAATGCATGCCGATCCTAAACCGACATATGATGTATATGCCCCTGTTGTTACTCCAACAGGGATTGCGGCCTTCGCTAGGGACGCGGAATCGTCGAAACAAGTATGGAGCTCGATGGAAGGGTATCCAGGTGATTTCGATTACCGCGAATACTATCGGGATATTGGCTACGACCTTGATTATGACTACATAAAGCCACACTTGCATAAAAGCGGGGTTCGCCTCAACACTGGCATTAAATATCATCGGATTACAGGCAATGCCCATCAAAAAGAGCTGTATCACCCGGATTGGGCTCGGGATACTGCGGCGCGTCACGCAGGTAATTTCATGTTTAATCGAGAACAGCAAATTGAATTTGCAAGTTCGTATATGAATCGCAAACCGATTATTGTCGCTAGTTACGACGCGGAATTGTTTGGGCATTGGTGGTACGAAGGACCGATGTGGTTGGACTTTTTATGCCGCAAAATTCATTACGATCAAAACACGATCAAACTTAAAGCGCCGATCGATTATTTGGAAGAATATCCGGAAAACGAAGTGGCCGCTTTGAGCATGTCAAGCTGGGGACGCGGCGGATACGGCGAGGTGTGGTTAGGTCAAAACAATGAATGGATCTATCGACATTTGCACCAAGCGGAACATAGGATGATCGAGTTGGCAAATCGGTTTCCGAACCCAACTGACTTAGAAAAGCGCGCTTTAAATCAAGCGGTCCGGGAATTATTATTGGCTCAAAGTAGTGATTGGGCGTTCATTATGGATGCGCAAACGATGGTTGAGTATGCGATCAAGCGCACAAAGAATCATATTGGACGTTTCAAGGAGATTTATGATGCCCTTATACATCAACGCATTAATGCAGCATGGCTCACCGAATTAGAGCGGCGCAATGCGATTTTCCCAGCCGTTGATTACAAAACGTTTACTTCTCGACAGGCGCCATCGGCGCCAGCCCCGCATGCACCTTCAAAGCTAAAAGTTCTCGTGTTGTCATGGGAATTTCCGCCGATGATGGTCGGAGGATTGTCGCGACACGTGTTTGATTTGACGCGCAAAATGGTTGAATTGGGTTTTGAAATTCATGTGCTCACGAGCCATGTCGATGGATATCCCGCATATGAACAAAACCAAGGGGTTCATGTGCATCGAATTCAAACGTTTCAATCGAATGAGATTGATTTTATGGGATGGATCTTCCAACTGAACCTAGCCATGATTGATTACGGTAAGCAATTGATTAATAACTACGGTCCATTCGATTTGATTCACGCGCACGATTGGCTTGTGAGTCAAAGCGCCAAAACGCTCAAACATCAGTTTCAATTGCCGCTAGTGTCAACGATTCATGCGACTGAACATGGGCGTAATCAGGGGATTCATACAGACATTCAACGAAAGATCCATCACTTGGAATGGCAATTAACGTATGAGTCGTACCGTGTGATTGGATGTAGTCCATACATGGAGCGAGAAATTTGCGACGTGTTCCAGCTTCCAGCGGATAAGTTGGACATTATCCCGAACGGTGTTGACCCCGGATTAACGCGAATCGAGCATTCGGATCCGTCCATTCGCGCTCATTTTGCCTTACCGCATGAGAAAATTGTGTTCTTCGTTGGACGGATCGTCCGTGAAAAAGGGGTCCAAATCCTGCTAGACTGCGTACCTAACATTTTACGGGCGTGTCCTGACGCGAAATTTGTGATTGGCGGGAAAGGTCCGATGTTAGAAGAGTTGAAGTGGAAAGCAATCGAAATGGGCATTCAAGACAAAGTAATGTTCACCGGATTTATTTCGGACGAAACGCGCAATCAGCTGTTACACTGGGCTTCAGCTACGGTGTTTCCAAGCCTATATGAGCCATTTGGAATCGTCGCTTTGGAAGCGATGGCCGCGGGCGCCCCAGTGATTGTGTCCGATGTCGGGGGAATGGCCGATATTGTGGAACACGGCGTCGATGGTTTAAAGGTTTATCCGGGTGACCATGCGTCATTGACGACTCAAATCATTGCTTGTCTGCAAGATGAACAGAAGGCGCAAGAAATGAAAGAAAATGCGCTTAATAAAGTGGAGCAATACTATTTGTGGGAGCGGATTGCTGAGCAAACAGTAAGTGTTTATTTTAACGTATTGAAAGAGGCGCAGCGCCCGTTGCTGGAAAGTTATGTAGAAGCAGCGGCCGCAAGATCTTAAAACTAAACGGGGGGATCATCTGAATGAAAGCAATTATCTTAGCTGGTGGAAAAGGAACGAGATTAAGACCGCTTACCACGCACTTGCCTAAACCTATGGTTCCTTTGTTAAATAGACCTTGCATGGAATATAGCATTATGTTACTGAGGAAACACGGAATTACGGACATAGGGGTAACCGTTCAGTACTTAGGTGACGAAATCAAGGACTATTTTGGTGACGGGTCAAAATGGGGCGTGAACATTCATTATTTTGATGAAAACGAACCATTGGGGACAGCAGGTGGTGTAAAAAATGCGGAATCGTTCCTTGATGAGCGCTTTCTGGTGATCAGCGGGGATGCGTTAACGGATTTTAACCTTACACAAGCGATTGAATTTCATGAGCAAAACGAAGCGATGGTCACGATGCTAATGAAAGAAGTGGATGATCCAACGCAATACGGCGTGATCGAGACGGACACGTCAGGACGAATTACGCGCTTTTTAGAGAAACCAACATGGAATCAAGTGTTTAGTCATACGGTCAATACGGGAATTTATATTTTGGAACCAGCGATTTTTTCCTATTATGAGCGTAATCAAAAGTTTGACTTTAGTAAGGATTTGTTCCCAATGTTGCTCGCTGCAAACGAGCGGTTATACGGGATTAACTTAGACGGCTATTGGTCAGATATCGGAAGTTTAAGTGTTTACCGTGAGACTCAATTTGATATGCTTGATGGAAAAGTGGAAGTCGAGTTGTTAGCAAAAGAAATCGCGCCTGGCATTTTTGTGGAAAATGAGGTGTCGATTGAGGATAGCGCAAACTTGGAAGGACCGATTTATATCGGAACCAATTCGGTCATCTCCAGTCAAGTGAAATTAGGCAGCTATACGATCATCGGCTCGCACAATTGGCTGCAACGCGGCGTTAGTGTGCGGGAAACGATTTTATGGAATCATAATATTATTGGTAGACACGCTGAAGTAGCGGGAAGCACGATCAACCACCTATGCCGCATTGGCGAAAGAACGCTGATTGATTCGGGCGCGATCATTGGTAATGAATGTTCTGTTCATGCTAAAACGCATATTGAATCAAATACGGTCATTTCCCCACAAGAAAGAGTAGGTGGGCGGGTCTTCTCCTTGGCCGCTTTATAAAAGAGCCTAAGTTTTTAGGTCGTTTATTGACCAAACACAGATTTTGAGCATATACCTTATAAAGGAGAACTTTTCAGTTTCTCTTTTATAAGGTTTTTTCTTGTTTGCAGGAATCTGCTCTTTATCGCGCGCTATCATTCAATAGGGGTGATCAACCGTGTTACAAAAGAGTTACGATGTGTTGGAACAAATTCGTCTGCCTCACGGGTTGTATATCGCTAGTCCTTCACCTGATTACCGTTATGTATGGCTTCGCGACTGTTTCTATATTTCACTTCCTTTTTTGGATAAGCCGACCACTCATTATGAGCAAGCTTACCATCGAATGTTTGATTTATTTCGAGAATACGAATGGAAATTGGATATACACGCCAGACAAAAGCCTGTTAATGATTGGGAGTATATACATGCGAGGTATACCGCAGATGACATTAAAGAAATCCATGATCAGTCATGGGGACATATTCAGTATGACATGATCGGGGCGTTTCTATTCGGACTTGCAGCAGGGATGAAACGAAATAAGAAGATGTTTCGCGATATGAAAGATGTGGAAATTACGCAAAAAATCGTCCACTATTTACAAACGGCTGAATATTGGCAAGATCCGGACCATGGGATGTGGGAAGAGTGGAGAGAAGTTCACACTTCTTCCGTAGGGGCTTGTGTTGCGGGACTACATGCGATTCGACCGTATGTTGATGTTCCCGAATCTTTGATCGAATTAGGGATTGAGCAGCTTTTTGGGCTACTTCCGCGTGAAAGCGTTGACAAAAGGGCAGATCTTGCTCAATTAAGCTTAATCTATCCGTATCAGTTGCTTGACGGAGCGTTAGCTGATCATGTCGTCAGTCAAGTCGAAAGATGGTTGGTTCGCGATCGCGGCGTGATGCGATATGAAGGGGATAGTTATTACAGTACGTTGGAAGCCCAATTTGGACGAAGTCACCCACTTTCATTTTACTATGGGACTGAAGCGGAGTGGACGTTTGGTTTCCCTTGGTTAGCCTTATGTCATTTGCAGTTAGGTAACCGTAAACAAGCGGAATTCTATCTGCGCAAAACAGAGCAGGTGATGGTAAAGCCGGGTATTTTACCCGAGTTATACTTTAGCAAAACGGACATCCCTAACCCGAATACACCGCTTGGTTGGAGTTGCGCCATGTACATTCTGGCAAAAGAAGCTCTGATGAAGCTAAAATAAACATTTGAATCGCCAAGGTTGGCGCAGTGGACCGAAGTAGGTCTGCTGCGCTTGTTTTTGTTCGCGTCCTGATAGGGGGGCGGATCCTCTCATATAATGATATTTCTCTTATCACTTTATTTGGAAAAGTAATTCACCTTTAAAAGGGAATACTCTTTAATGAGGTGGGGATGGACAGGATGCAGATCGAATGGGTAATACAATGGGTTTTTCTATTGGCGTCGGTTGGGCTGTTCTTATATTGGCTTTATCGCCCGCCATTTCGGGATTGGCTTCTCGTATATTTTTGTACAGCTTCATTTAGTGATTTAATAGCAGTTATGCTTGTAGATCAAAAATGGTTTAGTTTTCCCGTTCGTTTTTGGGCGAAAAACTTTAAGAGTAGTGTGTTGTTTGAGTTTTTGGTGTTACCGCTCGTTATGGTCTTTTTTCATAAAATAACGGCGAACGCGAAATTCAGTAAAAAGCTCCTTTACGCAACAATCGCTAGTATCGTGTTGTCCGCAATCGAATGGAATCTCGCAACCTATACCGATCTAATTGAATATCATCATTGGAATATTTTGTACACGTTTGTGTCGGTCATCTTGTTTTTGCTTGCGATTCGTTATCTTGTTGCCTTCTTTCGTTTTAGCGCGCAAGGAGGAATAAGAAGGTCCATTCACATCCATAATAATACTCAATTCATGGACAAGGAGGATGCTAACATGAATATACTTCGACATATTATTCGGTTTGCCGTATCAGCGCTCGTCCTCTTAATTGTTGGTTGGTTAGTTCCGGGCTTTACGCTAGCTGGGTATTGGACGGCGTTTGTTGCAGCTGTCATTATTGCTTTGATTGGATGGGGATTAGAGGCAATGATGGGCCCGCGGGTTTCTCCTTATAGTAGGGGATTTGTCGGCTTTATTGTGAGCGCGATCGTGATTTATGTTACCCAGTTTTTCATTTCTGGTTTTCGTGTCACCATTTTAGGGGCGTTGTTGGCTGCTATTGTGATTGGCGTTGTGGACTGGTTTGCTCCAGCAAAACCGCGTTTAGCCGATCCAGATCATCACCTATAAAAATCACTTTTATAAGCGCAAGCTCTGCTAGGTCAGAGCTTGCCTTTTGTTTATGTCAAATCAACGAACAACGGATGAACATCTATTGTAAGTTCCATATAGAATAGGTAAAATGAGGGTAGTTAGGAAAGGAGATATTACCATGGAGGCTAAATACTGCAGAGAATCTAGAATTGTCAGAACAAGCCACGTGTTTCCCCCTGATACGAATACGCTAGGCACCCTTTTTGGCGGGAAGCTGATGGCTTATATCGATGATGTTGGGTCACTTTCCGCTACGCGTCATAGTCATCATACTGTTGTTACCGCATCGACGGATTCGGTCGATTTTTTGAAACCGATTCGGTTAGAAGATTCCGTGACAGTTGAGTCCTACGTTGTTTCTACAGGGAAAACATCCATGGAAGTATTTGTGAAAGTGATTGCTGAAAACCTTTTCACAGGCGAACGCAGGATCGCTGCTACTTCATTTTTAACGTTCGTCGCAGTTGATGAAAATAGAAAGCCGATTCCGGTTCCACCTGTCATCCCCGAAACGGATGAAGAAGTAAAATTACACCAACTTGCTCCGCAACGGGCAAAACATCGGAGAACCCGTCGAGAAGAAAGCAAGGAATTTGCTGCCTTCTTGTCTACAGATGAATATAGCGCTCAAAAGTGTCAAGTCTGCAAAAATAATCTGTCTAACGATCAGGAGGAGGCGTAGCGCTTCCTTTTTTTCTTTGCTGAAACATGTCATAATAGGGGATAATAGACACAATGGGGCAGATGATGGTAGGTGTTGAATTATTATTAAAAGAAAGCTGAAGCTTTATTTGTTGCGATTATTTCGTTTAAGAAGTTCCACGCATAAAATTGCGCTCGGAATCTCGATTGGTTTTTTGCCTAATTGGGTTCCCTCCTTTGGACTCGGTCCATTTTTATCGGTCTTGTTAGCGAAGCTGTTTCGGGCCAATGCGTCAGCAGCTTTGATCGGTGGGGTATCGGGGACCTTTATGTGGCCCTTTTTATTTTATTTGAATTATCGGGTAGGGGCATGGGCATTGCGAGAGAAAAGTGAAGTCAGTGATTTGGAGGATGTTCCATATCAACATCTGGATACGCCGAATGATGTTGGGAATTTAAACTCACTCGGGGTTCAGTTTGTTACGGGCATGGTTATTAACGGTCTCGTTTTCGCGATCCTATTTTACATTTTATTTTTTGTCGTTTTCAAAAAGTACCGCCTACCTTTATTAGCAATTGTGAGAAAAATGTAAGCAGACAGAAAGCTCTTGTTTCTACTGAAATTAGAGCTTATTTTTATTTGCTTTGCTATAATGTATCGTACGTACGTTCGATTAAGAGGTGTTGAATAATGAATGAGGTAATTGGCTTGGATAGAGAGGCAATTAGAGCCATATTTGATGAGCGTTTCTATCTTCGCGGGCGCGTATACTATAAAAACAAACAGGTCGAACAGTTGGAAACGCAAACAGGTGACTACTTTCGCGCGATTGTAATCGGCTCGAAACGCTACGAAGTCTTGGTTGATTTGAGGGAACGAGGCTATATTAGCGCCGAATGTTCCTGTCCAGCCTTTGACTCCTATGGCCAGTGTAAACACATTGTCGCCACGATGTTTCAAATCGTGGATTACATAAACGGGCGTGACAACCAACGACAATACGATACGATGTCGGCGATCATTGATTCTTTTTCAGAAAAAAGAGGATCATCTTCGATTGCTGTTGATCATTATGGGCCGTTCGGAGACAAAGAAACGTTACAGGTTGAATATATTTTGAAAACAGAATGGACAGGCATTGCAGATATTTTAAAACTTGAATTAAAGGTAGGTCCAAAGCGGACGTATGTCGTTAAGGAGATCAATCAATTTTTGCAAGCCGTTGATCATCAATATTCGCATTATTTTACCGATCGCTTTTCTTATCTACCTGAAAAGTATGTTTTTTCGGCGGAGGATGCTCAGGTGATCCATTTGTTGCTGCAACTTTTTGAGCAAAATCGCCTGTACAATGAAACGGGTCCGAATCGTTACGCCGGCGTCAGTCACTCGCAGCGGGCGTTGATGATTCCGCCGATGTTCGCCAATACTGTGTTTCGAGCGTTACAAGGGAGAAACTGGTATTTTAATGATCAGCGTCACGTCGAGTTTGCGCCGTACGAAGCGGATCGCCAATTGCCGCTTTCGTTTCATTTGGATAAGGGCAACCACAATGACTTTCAGTTTCAATTTTCCGAGTTTCTCACGATGGATTTCAATCCAAAGTACGGTTGGCTTATTCATGATTCAAAAATTTATGAGTTAAGCGCTGAAGAAAATGAGTTAGCTAAGCAGCTCATGCGCTTTGCCCGCTTTTCGGATCATGGCTCATTGCCGGTCGCGAGCGAACAAGTCGGCTCTTTTATTACGAATGTGCTGCCGTCGCTCAAACAACTGGGCGAATTAAAAATGAGCGAAGAAATATCCGATCAAATTGTCGATCCGGAGCTCGTTACAAAAATATGGTTAGCGGGGGATGCCCAACGCCTCGATTTTCGCGTTGAGTTTCATTATGATTCAATCGTTGTTGATCCATTTCAAGCAGAGACGGAACCGAAGGGCTTGCCTGACGGAGCGATTTTGATGCGGGATGCGGAACAGGAGCAAGCGTTGCTGCGGTTATTTGTCGGTTTGGAGAAAGATGAAGAAAACGGAAATCCATTTATGGAGGGCGAAGAACCGATTTTTGATTTCCTCTATACTGTTATTCCCGAAGCGCAACAGCTTGGGCAAGTGTATCTGACCGATTCGGTTAAAGCGCTCATTCTCCCCCAAGAACAGACCGCCCACACGCGGATCGACCTCGATTCAGATGGCGGGTTGTTAGAAGTTAGTTTTGATATGGATGGCATTGAACGGGATGAAGTGAGTAAGCTGTTGCGGTCGGTTGTAGAAAAAAGGAAATATCACCGTCTATCGAATGGGGCCTTTGTTCCGTTGCAAGATGAAGCGTATCAAACGATTCGAGACGTCATCACCGAGTTCCATTTAACGAAAAAACAGCTCGATCAAGAGGTGATTAACCTACCTTTGTCACGTGGGTTGCAGGTGGATCAGTTATTCGCGGGGAAGGAACAAGCGACGAAATTCAGCAAACGATTCCGACGGTTTATGCAGGACTTAAAAAATCCAGAAATGATTGACTTTGACGTTCCAGAAACGTTGCAAGCGACGTTGCGCGACTATCAAGAAGTCGGCTTTGCTTGGTTTAAAACGATCGCTCATTACCGACTTGGCGGAATTTTAGCGGACGACATGGGACTTGGAAAAACGTTGCAGGCGATTGCCTATCTGTTGTCGGAACAAGCGGACAGAAAACATCCTGCCCTGATCGTCGTTCCCGCTTCGCTTGTCTACAATTGGAAACGCGAATTTGAAAAATTTGCTCCAACTTTAAATGTAGCCGTAGCCTATGGTTTGCCTGAAGAGCGATTGACGATCCTTCGTGAGCAACAGGCGGATGTATTGATCACTTCTTACCCGTTGTTAAGACAGGATATCGAGATTTATCAAGAGATGAAATTTGATTCGTTTATTCTCGACGAAGCCCAAGCGATCAAAAATCATCTGACAAAAACAGCCCAAGCGGTTAAAGAGGTGCAAGCGACAAAGCGATTTGCGTTGAGTGGCACGCCGATTGAAAATTCATTGGATGAATTGTGGTCCATTTTTGACGCTGTGTTACCTGGTTTTTTCCCGAGCCAAAAACAATTTCGCGCGATCGACCGTGAAAAGCTGGGCCGACTCGTTCGTCCGTTTGTGTTGCGGCGGTTAAAGAGGGACGTGTTAAAAGAGTTGCCAGAAAAGATTGAGACGACGCGCTACTCGGAATTGAGTAAACAACAAAAACAGCTTTATGTCGGCTATTTGCAACGCATTCAACAGGAGACAAGAGAGGCGATTGCCGCGGACGGCTTTGATAAAAGTCGGATGAAAATTTTGGCGGGTCTCACACGCTTACGTCAGTTGTGCTGTCACCCATCGCTTTTCCTAGAAGATTATAAAGGGGAGTCCGGTAAATTCGAGCAATTGTTGGAGATTGTCGAAAATGCTTTGGAAAATAAGCGAAGGATTCTCATTTTCTCACAATTTACAAGTATGTTGCGTCTAATTGATCAACAGTTAGAAAAAGCGAACATCGCTCGTTTTTATCTCGATGGACAAACCCCGTCGAAACAAAGAGTGGAAATGACCGAACGATTTAATGAAGGGGAAAGTTCTTTGTTCCTGATTTCCCTCAAAGCGGGGGGGACGGGACTTAATTTGACGGGAGCGGATACGGTGATCTTGTATGACCTTTGGTGGAATCCGGCCGTCGAGGAACAAGCCGCTGGTCGAGCCCATCGGATGGGTCAGAAAAACAGTGTGCAAGTGATGCGCTTGATCGCCTCGGGAACGATCGAGGAAAAAATTTACGAGTTGCAACAAAGCAAAAAAGAATTAATCGAGCAAGTGCTTGGTTCGAGTGATACAGGGGTTTCCAGTTTATCCGAGCAAGAAGTGCTTGAGATATTAGGGATTGAAGCCTAAATTTGCTAGGGATGGGGAAAACGCACAAACGCTGGGTTTGATTTCTTCATAAGTTGTTTTTGGAGGTGCAGCAAATGAAGAAAAGAGCAATAGTTCAACAAACTCGTCCCCGTCTTACGCTTTGGAGCGATGCCAATTTTTCTGGAAACAGCTTGCGTTTTCGCGGAGATCTTGGGGTTCGAAATCTGATCACGTTTGGCTTCAATGACGTATTGTCTAGTTTGCAATTAGAAGGCGGCCCACAGAACACACTTGTCTTATTCGAAGATGTAAACTATCAAGGACGCCGTAAAGTGTACAGAGGTCCAGTTAATGTGAGCTTTTTAAGCGATTTTAATGATGTAGCTTCCTCTTTTATCATCTCGCGTCGCCGTTTGTCCAACGACGAAATTCGGAGAATCCAACGTCGTGGACGCGCGCCTGGTAATTTTGCGGAAATATTGAAGCGTACAAAAATGAAGAAGATGACAAAGTCATTCAGGCCAAAAAAGAGAAAATAGTGGAAGAGATATGTTGTGGGGGGAAGAAGCGACTTGTTCAAATCGCTTCTTCTTTCTTTTTTAAGCGGCGTTTCTATGGCATAATAAAATACAGTCGATAGGATAGCTACGGGAGATAGAGTAAAAGAACGAAAGGGGAGCGCAGGCATGTTACTTTCTAGAAATCAGAAGGAATTGATTTTATCCGTACTGAGAAAAGAGCGACGCAGACTACTTTCTACATACAAAGGACCTTTACTCGAAAAAACGATTAACGATTTAGAGCAATCCTTACGAAATGAAGCAATCAACGATCCCGAGGACCGCTGGTTGGACTGAACAGGTGGGAATGAGGGTGACGGTTGGAGGGAGCAGGCGGGTGGTCCGAGTCAGCTCCTTTTGTAACCGCCCCCGTGATGCTCGCGCTATATAAATGGATGCTTAATTGGAACGGATGAAAGCTCGCCTACTGGAGGTCGCAGCCTTCTCGGTCGTTCATTACACCTGGTTATGATGAAACCGCTGTTCATGACCAAATATCGGCCTGATTCCGCACGAACCGGTTGTGAATTCTTCAGCCCAATAATCCGCCTCCATGGTTCGATGCCCTCCGCGGTCTACCACCCCATCTTCGTCTAATCGCTGCGACCCACGTCTACGCAATCCTAAATCTTTAAGTCCCTCGCTTTTACTTCAATTCCAGCCCATTCCTCGTAGCATTTGATCACGGAGCACATGTCTTCTTGCGCAAATCCTTTTGTCATTGCTATTTGCAGCATTTCTTTTACGGTGGCCAGCACGGGTGTTGGAATTGCCAATTCATTCGCAAAGGAGGTGGCGAGTCCTAAATCTTTGAGCATCAATTCTGTTTTAAAATGAGGGCGGAAATCGCGGTTAACAACTTTCGGTCCTTTCGTGTCGACCATCCCGCTACGGCCACCGCCGCCACTGACCATTTCTAAAAATAGGGCGGGATCGACGCCCGCTTTGCTGACCATTGTTAGTGCTTCCGTCATCGCTAACAAATGAATAGCGGCCATTGTATTGTTACCCAGTTTTGCTTGCGAGCCCGCGCCTTGAGCGCCCATATGGTAAGCGTGTTTGCCCATTGCTTGAAACAACGGTAAACAACGTTCAAACACTTCAGCCCTCCCGCCGACCATAAACGTAAGGATCCCCTCGGTCGCCTGGGGCTTGCTGCCTGTCACAGGCGCATCAAGGAAATCGATTTCCTTTTTAGCCAATTCTTCTGCCATCCGCAAACTCGTTTGTGGGGCAACTGTGCTACTATCGACGACGGTTAGGCCCGCTTCCGCTGCGCTAAGCACTCCCTTTTCCCCGAGAATGACTTCTTCCACGGCATCATCAGCCGCTAACATCGTAAACAAAATTTCGCAATTTTCCGCGACCTCCGCTGGGGAGTCAACGATTTTAACATTGGCTTGGCCAACAAAATCCCGCGTTCGTTCAGCTGTCCGATTATAAACAACGAGCGAATAGCCCGCTTTTTGTAGATTACGAGCCATGGGCATTCCCATTGTTCCTAATCCGACAAAACCAATCTTTTCCATACTCCTTTTCCTCCCTTTAAAAATCACTATGCTCCATTATACAGGATGCCACTTTTAATTTAAAAACATCGTTTGTTATCGTGACTGGATTTTCGGTAAAATGAAACTATGTAAAAAAAGGAGGCGTAGCGGAATGAGCAATAGCTGGACGGTCAAAGGGCTAACCATTTATAGTGAAACATCGATCATCAACAACGGAACAATTCGCATCCGCGATGGGAAAATTGAAGAGGTCAGCCACTCGGACCAACAATCCACGACAGAGATGAATGGTAACCAAACGTTGATTTTTCCTGCTGGCTACCACTTGGTTCCAGGCTTCATTGACATTCATATTCACGGGACGGCAGGGGCGGATACGATGGATGGAACTAAACAGGCGCTGACTGCAATCGCCTCTGCGCTGCCGAAAGAGGGGACGACCAGCTTTTTGGCTACGACGATGACGCAGCAATCGGCCCTCATTGAAGTCGCCCTACAAAACGTATCCAGCTACATGGCGCAGGCTCTTCCGATAGACAAAGGAAACCAGGCGGCGGAACTACTAGGCGTTCACCTCGAAGGTCCTTTTATCAACGAGAAGCGCGCTGGGGCTCAGCCGATCGAGCATATCCTTGAACCCAACCTCGCCTTATTTCAAAAATGGCAACGGCTAGCGAATAACCAGATTAAATTGGTCACGCTCGCGCCTGAAAAAGAGGAGGGTCTGGCGTTTGTTCGCCATCTCACGCAAACAGGTGTTGTCGTCTCCATAGGCCATTCAGACGCTACATATGAACAGACGGTGATGGCGATTGAAGCGGGGCTCTCGCAAGCGACCCACCTTTATAACGGAATGCGGGGGTTGCATCATCGGGAACCTGGGGTTGTTGGGGCAGCGATGCTGCATCCCGAGCTCATATCTGAACTGATCGTAGATGGTATCCATAGTGATCCAAGGATGGTCCAGCTTGCCTACAGAAACAAGGGCAAAGAGGGGCTGATCTTGATCACAGACGCGATGGAAGCAAAAGGACTGCGGAGCGGACGTTACCAATTGGGTGGGCAAGCTGTGTTTGTGGACCAACAGAAAGGGGAAGCGCGGTTACAAGATGGCGCGTTGGCGGGTAGTATTTTAAAAATGGACGATGCGATTCGGAACATGATCGCTTTTACGGGATGTTCATTGGCTGACGTCATTACAATGGTCGCGGAAAATCCAGCGAAACAGCTCGGTGTGTTTGATCGAAAAGGGAGTATTTGCGCAGGCAAAGAGGCGGACCTTGTGGTCCTCGATGAAAATTATGAATTAGTGATGACATTTTGCCGCGGTCATATTGCTTACGAGGCGGAAAAATAAATGATAAAAAACCCCCTTCGACAGGGCTGCTAGAGCCTGAGCAAGGGGGGGGCGCGCATTATTATCGTTGGGCGGTGAAAAACGGTTTCAGGCGCTCCGCAATGATGTCCTGATCGTTATCGACCACTTCTTGGAATTTGGGCTGATCGAATAACCGTTCAATTTGGCCAGGGAATGACTGCTCGATTTCGCAGCGTTCAATCGACTCATTAAATTTGGCCGGATGCGCTGTCGATAAAGTTACACACACTTCATCTGCTGGGCTGCATGCTTCGTAAGCAGCCACACCACAAGCGGTATGCGGGTCAAGTAAATAATCGTTTTCCTCATGGTAGGATCGAATCGTTTGTAAACATTCTTCGCCGACAACTCCATGCGCGGCAAACATGGCTTGCACCTTTTGCAGCGCCTGTTCATCGACCGTAATGTGACCTTCTTTGTTAAACTGATTCATGAGAGAAGCGATCCGCTCCGCGTCTTCATCCAGTAAATAATAGAGGTAGCGCTCGAAGTTACTCGCAACTTGAATGTCCATCGAAGGGCTGTATGTGCTATGGAATTGTCCAGGCTTGTACACCCCATCTTTGATGAAACGCTCTAAAATGTTGTTTTCGTTCGTTGCCAAGATCAGCTTGTTGATCGGCAGTCCCATTTTTTTCGCTAAGAAACCGGCAAAAATGTCGCCGAAATTTCCAGTTGGAACGCTAAAATTAACCTTGCGCTCGCCAATCTCATTTTTAATTTGGAAGTACGCGTAAAAATAGTACACGGTTTGGGCTAAAATTCGAGCAAAGTTAATTGAGTTGATCGCTCGTAAGTGATAGTCGTTTTTAAACGTTGTATCCGCGAATAAATCTTTAATGATTCGTTGGCAATCATCGAATGTCCCTTTTACCGATAAATTCAACACATTCTCATCGCGAACCGTCGTCATTTGCAATTCTTGCACTTCACTCACTTTTTGATGCGGGTGTAAGATACAAATCCGAATGCCCTCTTTACCGCGAACGCCTTCGATCGCCGAAGCTCCTGTATCGCCGGAAGTTGCCCCTAAAATATGAATGATTTCATTTTGCTTTTTAGAAATGTAGGCATAAAGATTACCTAAAAACTGTAAAGCGATATCTTTAAAAGCAAATGTCGGTCCGTGGAACAATTCTAGAATAAACAGGTTGTCCTTTAGCTTGCGAACAGGCGTCACCTGTGGATCGCGGAATGTCGCATAGCTTTCTTGAATCAATTGCTTGAGGTCCTCCGCAGGAATGTCGTTCCCGATATATAGGGAAAAGATCTCATAGGCTAAATCTTGATATGACAGCTGCTCTAGCTCTTGCAAGCGGGCAGGGGACAGCTGCGGAATCTCGTTCGGGATTAATAAACCGCCGTCATCGGCGAGACCCATTAATACGGCGTCCAAAAATCCAATTTTCTCTACTTGTCCTCTTGTACTGATAAATTCCATTGTATTCTCCTTAAACGTAAAATGATGTCCAATTATGTTCTTATTATAACGGATTACCGTCGATTATGGAGTCAGAAAAAAAAGAAATTTGTCTGTTCGTCAGTGGTTTCCAGTATTTGGCATGGAGTGAACGAACGTCGCGATCGTCAAAGGCGCGCGACTTTGCTAAAATGATAACATAAACAAAGAAGAAAGAAGGGAAATGAGACGATGGATCACGTCATTCAAATTGAGCAAATGTCCTATCGAATCAAGGGTAAATCGATACTGAAAGAGATCGATTGGACCGCGCGTCAGGGTGAGCATTGGGCGATTTTGGGATTGAACGGCTCGGGCAAAACGACATTATTGAATATTATCAATGGATACATCTGGCCAAGCGCGGGTTCGGTGTCGGTGTTGGGACGGCCTTTTGGAACGATCGATTTACGGGAATTGCGAACGGCGATCGGCTGGGTAAGTTCATCGCTGCAAGGGAAGCTTTATCCAAGCGATAGAGCGGAATACATTGTTGTGAGCGGAAAATATGCGACGATCGGGCTTTATGAAGATCCGAGTGAGACCGATTGGGAGCTGGCGGAGTCATTAATGGAACAGCTTGGTTGCGCGCATCTAAAAGGGAGAACCTACCAGACTTGTTCGCAAGGGGAGCAGCAAAAACTGTTAATCGCGAGAGCGTTAATGGCTCAACCGAAGTTGTTAATCTTGGACGAGCCTTGCAGCGGATTGGATTTGTTTGCCCGTGAACAATTGTTAGAAGCGATTGAAACGCTGGCCCAAAGTGAAGGAGCCCCGACTTTGCTGTACGTGACACATCATACCGAGGAAATCTTGCCGATTTTTCAGCATGCCTTGTTATTGCGTAGAGGGGAAGTGTTTTGCCAAGGAAAAGTGGACGAAGTGTTAAACAGCTCCCTATTGAGTGACTTTTTTGAAAGGGCAGTCGAGGTCGTTGAGCGAGAGGAGCGCTACTGGTTGTTGCCGGCAAAAGGCGATGCGATCGAAACTTAATGCATCCGTCTTTTTCAGTAAGCAGGCGCCAGCGGTCTTCCCTTACCATGGCTTGCCCAACCAATGAGGGAGAGCCTTGTACCACTCTCCCGCTTTCTTATTTCAATACATCGTGGTCAACGTATCTTTCGCCATTCAATTCACTAATTATATTGATCGCTACTTTGCCTCCATGCCCCGCGGTAATGATCGTGTGCAAGCTTTCTCCTGCTACCGCGCCCGCGGCCCAGATGCCGGGGATGTTCGTTTTTCCGTCTGAGGCAACATCCAAAACCGTTTTAACGCGCGGTTCTGTACCTGGCTTTGTATTCAATCCGACTTTTTCCGCAAGATCCGTTGTCAGACCGGTCGCAACGATGACATGCTTTGCTTCATAGTTGCCTGATTCTGCTTCAACTTTGAATCCCACATCTTGTTTTACGATGTTTTGAACGGTACTGTTGATAAATTTAGCGTCAAATTTACTTGCTTGTTGCTTCCCTATTTCAATTAAATCGGGACCTGAAATTTCCATTACACCAAAATGATTTTCCAGCCATGCTCGTTTGGTGATACTTTTGTCATTGTCGAGGACAAGTGTCTTTTTGCCCGCTTTTGCCGTGAATAACGCTGCGCTTGCGCCTGCCGGGCCCGCGCCAATGATGACGACATCGTACATCAAAAACCCCTCTTTTCTATGTTATTCGAAAGGGAACGATGCAAAAGTCCCCTTATTCATGTTAGACTACCCGAAAAAGGGATTTTAACCCTCGCAAAGGAGTGGGAGAGTGTGGCTAAAATAGTAAAAACGAATGCAATGAGGATTTTGGACAAGCAGCAGATCAGCTATGAGGTCCTCACTTATGACAGCAAAGATGGTAAAATCGATGGCGTTTCCGTGGCCCAAAAAATTGAACGCGATCCGCAACTTGTGTATAAAACGCTCGTCGTTCAAGGAGCCAGCAAAACGCCGTATGTCTGTGTGATTCCTGTTGAGCGGGAACTGGACCTGAAGAAAGCGGCAAAGGCATGCGCGGAGAAAAAAGTAGAATTGCTCCCTGTCAAACAAATTCAAGCTTATACCGGCTACGTTCGCGGTGGCTGTTCACCGCTTGGCATGAAAAAGTCGTATACGACATTTATCGATGAAAGCGCCGCTTTATTGTCCTCCATCGTTGTTAGCGCGGGAAAAGTTGGTTTACAAATGGAATTGGGAGTGGCCGAATTGAAAGCGCTCGCCGCTGCCAAGTTAGTGGATCTAAAAAAATAGAGAGTGTGGAGCGTCGCGGCCGCGCTTCAGCCACGATGCTCACCGCTATCCATTCAAATAGGAATTCAGACTTTGTAACGTCTTTTCGATTCGTTGCGCTTCTTGATCAAACATTTGCTTGGCTTCGGGGTTGTCCGTATCCAAGGTATAAATCATCAAATCTGCCCGCGTTTTTTCCAATGTCGCTTTTAGCATCGCTTTTTGATTCGGTTGAGTGACTTTCTTCTGATCGTCGTAAAGATCGATATAGACGTTTCCATTTGATTCCAACTGGGCTGCAAACACATCCGAGTACGTTTTCGCGCCTTGCTTAATAATTTCTCCTAATAGCCATTCTTTCGTAACCCCGATCTCATCTAAAGTTGATTCCATCACTTCACCATCAAAAATGACTAACCTTGGATCTTCCATTTTCTCCGTGGGGATGTCAAGGATTCTCGGGGTAACGGCTTCAGCTTCTGATTTTTTCATGACGCTTAATTGACCATTTGTTTCTAAAATAGCAAATTCAACGTCTGCCAATTTAAACGCATTGTTTTGCCGCAAAAGCGACATTAATTTATCAAGGGGTATTTGCTCCTTCACTAAATTCTTCTCTAGAATTTGCCCGTCTTCGATTAAGATTGTCGGACTCCCGTCTGTCATCATTCGGAAAAAGTATGATTTTAACTCGACAACACTAATTAGGATCGGAATTAATCCCCAAACCGCGAGTCCGACTAAGCCGTTGGCCAGCATAATGTTTTGGTCCACTGACATTGAAGCGGCAATGGAACCGATCGTAATCCCGACAACATAGTCAAAGAAAGTTAATTGGGAAAGTTGTTTTTTTCCCATCAGCCTTGTTAATAAAAGAAGCGCGAAAAAGGAGAGTAGCGAACGAATAAAGATCATCATCAATTCTGGCAATGTTCTACATCCTTTTCTTTAGTAATAATCTTATTATTGGGCAAAATAAGGGATAACAATCAGGAAATATAAGCAAAGGAGGGCCTGGCCTTATGCGGGTGTTGATGTTAACTCTTGCTATCTTTGCCGCGCCGATGGTCTTGTTTCAATCACAAGCGCAAGCGAAGCATGAAACTATTTTTGAACAGTTCGAACAGTTGGCCCAGAACGTGGAGCGGGAGTATTGGAACAGGGCTGCTCAGGATCGGCAAAAAGTGAGCGTGTGGTATAAAAAAAATAAGTGGAAATTACAATGGTTGGGGGATGAAGCGGAGTATGAACAGATTTATACTGATCTAGATCAACTAAAAAGCGCCATCGAGGAACAAGATAAGCTACAAGCGAAGATGTTGATTTCTAGTATAAGAGCAACACTGCGTCAAATCTATAACTTTTAAGGAGGTGAGCGCAGATGACTGTTGCGGCTAAACTGCAACAAACGATTGGGGCCCTCACAGGCGCGCAGGCTTCAGTAGAAATGATGGCTTTGCAATCGAAGGATCCCGTCGCCAAAGAAAAATATTTAGAAGCGGCACTCGAGTTGAATCGGACGCTCTATTCCTTGAATCAACGCTTAGCAGATATTGAAAAAGAGGAGCCGCAGTATCGTTAACAAAGATAAAAGGCGCAAACTGCGCCTTTCGTATGGTTGGATGAAATTAATGGAACACAGAATGTCGGAGGTAATAATAAAAGCCAACTAAAGCAGCGGTTACGACCAGGAGCAGAATCCAATAAGTTGAGTTGGACTTGGCAATTCGAAACAAATTTGTTTTCAATTTGTTCATTTGAAGCGCCTCCTTTACACTTGTTCCTTCTTGTTAAGCTCTTACTTCGCTTTCAAACTTACCTTTGTGGGAACCATCGCAAAACGGTTTTTTAGAGGAAAGCCCGCAGCGACAAAGGTAGACCTTTTCTTTTGTTTCTAATTTGTTTCCTTCGCCATCAAGTAGGGTGATGCCTGTTGCGAGCAATGGTCCATTATCTTGCGCTTGAATGTCAGCCATGTTTAATCACCTCCACCCCCATCATTGCCGAAATAGCAGGTAAACATAACTCGCATTTTGAACGCCTTGAAGTCACTTCGGTAAAAATGGTAAGATTTACACAAATAGCGGTTTTTGTATTATCCGCTTTAAAAACGATAGAGGGGATGAAATTGAAGTGGATACAGTGATGATTATTGAATATGGAATGGGTATTGATTTGCATGGACAAGATGTAACGAGAGCGGCGGTGCGCGCGGTAAAAAATGCGATTCATCATAACTCATTGCCGGGGCTTCGTAAGTTAGTTCCAGACCAAGATGTCAACAACATGAAAGTGAACGTTCGACTTGCTGTTCCAGCAGATAAAGACAAATTGGATCTTGAACAAGTGAGAGCGGTATTTCCGTATGGCCAAATCACGTTCGATATCTCGGATGGAGGCATGCTCGCGTCTAGCGGCATTATTTTGGAAGACAAAGGCGATAAGAACGATTTGGCGTATGTCGTCGTTGCTTCGATTGAAGTCGGATTTTAATTCGATTGAACTTGGCTACATAATGGACAAGCAGGGAAAGGTGGGCGCGGTCGGCGTAAAATGCGGCGGATTGTTACGGCTGCTGTAGAGGTCTTTAATCCCGTTACAGCGACGACGATTACGCGTGCTCCTCGGTAACGGTCAGAACTCCCGTTGCAGATGTAGATGTGGCGATATGTAGTATGGTTGTGTGCTGTAGAGGTCCCAAGTCCCGTTACAGTGCTGACGATCACGCGTTTTCCCCTGTAACAGTCAGAACTCCCTTTACAAGGCAAGCGGCGCCAATCGTTCGGCCATCGGTCTAAAATATCCAGCCCTTCGTCCAGCCACCTTAGGGGGGGCCTATCCAATCCAAATAGAAAACAGGCTCCGTGTTCAGCGAAGCCTGTTTTTAAATTTGCGGCAACTACTCTCCGTTATTTTTGCGGGAAAGCTTCGTTAACAGCGCGCTCGATTCGATCTAGTCCGTCGACTAAAATTGAGCGAGGGCAGGCGATGTTCATCCGTAAAAACCCGGCGCCATCAGTACCGAATGCTGTTCCTTGATTGAGTCCTACTTTTGCCTTTTTACACATAAATGCATGCAGTTCGCTCGAATCTAATCCTAATTTTCGGCAATCTAACCAGACGAGATATGTGCCCTCGGGTTGAATCACTTCAATTTGCGGGATTCGTTTGGCGAACGTGTCCAGTAACAACTGCAAGTTCTCTTCTACGTACTCCATCAACGAGATAAGCCACGATTCCCCATGACGAAAAGCGGCCTCTACCGCGCTAACTCCAAAAAAACTTTCCGATTCTAAATTTAAGTTATATAACATTTCATCATATTTTGCTCGTAAGGCGTCATTGGCGATAATTACAAAGGAGCTTTTCAATCCTGCCACGTTAAACGTTTTTGATGGGGCATAACAAGTGACTGTTTGCTGCAGCAATGCCTCAGAAAGCGGAGCGAATGGCTGATGAACATGGCCCGAAAATAATAAGTCCGCGTGTATTTCGTCTGACACGACGATGACCCCATATTGAACGCATAAAGCGCCTAAACGCTCCAGTTCTGCCTTTGTCCACACTCGTCCGACAGGGTTGTGCGGGCTGCATAACAGCATCATTTTCACGCCTGCTTTAAATTGCTGTTCCAACTGCGCAAAGTCGATCGTGTAGCGCCCATTCTCCAACTGTAATTCATTCGTTACTAATTCACGTTTGTTTCGCTTTACGACTTGAAAGAATGGGGGGTAGACTGGCGTTTGAATTAACACCTTGTCCCCTGGTTCTGTGAGCGTGGAAACAAGAATACTAAGCGCCGTCACAATTCCTGGACTCGAGGTGATCCATTCTTTTTGAATCGTCCAACCTTGTCGGCGCTCCACCCAATCGATCAGGGCTTGAAAATACGAATCGGGTTTCAGTGTGTAGCCGTAAATACCATGGTCAATGCGCTCTCGTAGCGCCTGGATTACTTCAGGTGGAGCGGGGAAGTCCATGTCGGCAATCCACATCGGCAGCGCGTCCTTATCTCCAAACAATTTTTCGGTTTGATCCCACTTATTGGAGAAAGTATTGTGGCGATCGATAATTTGATCAAAGTTGTAGCTCATCTTGCGTTCCGCCTTTCGAATTCGTTATGTATTTATCCTCATTACTTTACACTGTACCAGAAAAAACGCAATTGAAAAAGATCAATACCACCTTTTCAACTAGGAATTTAAGGGTTACTTTCTTTAGAATACTACTATTCTGACTTTTGGTCCATAATAAGAAATAGTAACGGGGAGGGGAGCCCATTTATTTATGATCTTTTTCCTGGGTTTATTTATCTTATCGTGGATCTGGTTCTTGTTATTTGCGGATAAAAGTAAATTTCGGCTGTTTTACCCAAGTGTGCTTTTAGCGATGTATCTCGCGTGCGCAGTGGATTTTTTCGCGCACCATTACGAGTTGTGGAATTATCCGGCTCCGACGAATCAACAGACGTTTTGGTATCATCTCATGCAACAATTCGGCATTTATCCAATCACAGTTTATTTTTTCTTACAGTGGTTGCCGCGGCGTCAAACATGGAACATGATCGCCGTCTACATTTTTGCTTGGTCCATGTTTGCGTTCATGATTGAATGGCTTGCGATTACATATGGGTTTATGGAGCATTTAAGTTGGTGGAATTTGAGGTGTTCCTATCTTGCCGATTGGATTTTATTTATCATTTTTTACCGCCACCATCAGTGGAGAGCGAATCCTCCAAGATAAAAGGAGAAATCTAGAGAAAAAAGAGATGAATTACTGAAAAAAGATGAAAAGTAAACTTCTTTGAACTTATACTATCTATTTATCTCAGAAAACGACTGAAAATGGTCTGTTTAGTTCAAATTCGCTCCAATTCGACATCGTTACTGCTTTGCTGAAATAATATTTTTAGCATAAAATAATAAGATAGTTGTATAGCGATAAGAAGGAGGTGTACTATTTGCTTTAGTAGGCTAGGGCAAATAGACCTAATTGGACCCTGAGTCAATTTTATATATTCTGCTTGTGCTCTTCCTCGTTTTTTTGAATGGCTTCTTTGTCGCCGCTGAGTTTGCGATGGTTAAAGTAAGAAGTTCGCGTTTGGAAGCATTAGTCTTGGAAGGGAATACGAAAGCGAAATATGCTCAACAACTGACGCGTGATCTAGATGCGTATTTATCTGCTTGTCAACTTGGGATTACGCTTGCTTCACTCGGATTGGGTTGGGTGGGGGAACCGCTTGTCACCAAAATGTTAGATCCGATTTTTCGAAGTTTCGGGTTATCGGGCGTGGTTGTTCAAACGGTTTCTTTCGCGATCGCTTTCTCCACAATTACGTGTCTTCATATCGTTTTAGGGGAGCTTGCTCCGAAATCGTTGGCGATTCAGAAGTCGGAAGACGTAACAATGTGGACCGCTCCTTTGTTGATCGGTTTTCATAAGTTGATGTTTCCGTTTATTTGGTTGCTGAACGGAACGGCCAATTGGCTCCTGCGCCTGATTGGCATTCATCCAGCGACGGAACACGAAGCGGCGCATACAGAAGAAGAGATTCGTATTTTAATGGAAGAAAGCCACAAAAGTGGATATATTGACAAAACTGAGCTCGCGTTTGTAGACAATATTTTTGATTTCTCTGAACAAAACGCAAGGGGAATTATGATTCCGCGCACAGACATGGTCTGTTTATACGCTCATTCTTCTTTTGAAGAAAACCTCCAAATTACATTAGACGAACAAATGACACGTTACCCGTTTTGTGATCCGGATAAAGATCATATCGTAGGGTTTGTTCATATAAAAGATATGTTTGCGGCAGTTACGAATCAAAGAGATATCGATATGAAGTCGATTTTACGTGAAGTGATCACAGTGCCCGAATCGATGCAAATTAGCCACATATTGAAGTTAATGCAAAAGAAGCGGACGCAGTTGGCTATCGTAATTGATGAGTACGGAGGGACAGCAGGTCTGTTGACGATTGAGGACATCATTGAGGAAATTGTTGGTGAAATCCAAGATGAGTTTGATCAAGAGCGGTTACCGTTTGAAGAGAAAGATGGCGATGTGATTTCTGTTGATGGCCGCGTGCTGCTTGATGAAGTAAACGACTTCTTCGGTTTAAAAATCGATAGTCACGATGTGAATACGTTGGGAGGATGGATGTATGCCAAAGTTGAAGTCCCGCCGAAAGTAAATCAACGTATCGAGTTTAACGGATATGAATTTATTATAACGGAAATTGAAAATTTAAGAATCAACCGTGTTTCGATTAAAAAAATACAGGAGGGTATCCTCTCCACGTCAGGCTAGTTATTTTAGCGAATGAAACCCTCACATTATAAGTGAGGGTTTTCTTCTGCTTCTGGTTTCGCATCGACATCAAGGGGGATCAGCGGTTTTTTCGCTACTTTTACTTTTGTAATCCGTTTGTCGTTTGCTTCTTCAATTGAAAATAGGTGATCTTGGAATTCAATTACTTGGCTTGGTTGCTGTTGTCCATTCGGTAGATCACCGATTTGTCCAATTAAAAAACCGCTTAACGTATCATAATTGTCTGTTGGGAAATCAACCTCAATCATTTTTTCGACGTCATGCAGGTTGAGCATGCCATTCATTAAGTACGTATCTGTCCCAATTTCAACAACCTCAAATTCCTCGTCATCGTGTTCATCAAATATATTACCGACGATTTCTTCCACCAAATCTTCAAAGGTGACCAGCCCGGCCGTGCCGCCATATTCATCGATGACGATCGCCATATGAACTTTTCTACATTTTAAATCTTCCATCAATTCATCAGCGACCCGCGATGCGGGAACAAAATATGGCTTGCGTAAAATGGCGTTTAGTTGAATGTTTTCCGCGTCTTGCTGCCCAATGTAGCGCAACAAATCTTTGGCGTGAATGATTCCAACTATATTGTCAATGTGACCATCGTACACAGGATACCGCGTATATTTCTCGGCAAGGATGATCGGGACCACCTCTTTTAATGTTGAATCGAGCGGGAAAGCGACCATATTCGTTCGATGTGTCATAATTTCTTCTACGGTAATATTGTCAAAATCAAAGATGTTGTTAATCATCATTTTTTCCGTATCCTGAATGGCGCCGCGTTCTTCGCCAACATCGACCATCATCCGAATTTCTTCCTCCGTCACATGATCGTCGTTGGCATTTGGATCGACGCCAAACAAACGAACAAGCATATTCGTGGAGACGGTTAGCAGCTTCACAAAAGGTGATGTAAGCGAAGATAATAAAGTCAACGGTCTAACGACAACTTTAGCGATCGGCTCTGGTTTTTGCATCGCAAGTCGTTTTGGCACCAACTCCCCAATGACTAACGTAAAATAGGAGAGAATCAAGGTGATGATGATCAATGAAAGGGCGGCAAGCCAATGTTCGGGGATGGGCGCCCCGTGACGATGCAAAAATTGGGCGAGCCGTCCTGAAAATCGTTCCGCGGCAAAGGCGCTTGCGAAAAAGCCTGCGAACGTCAGTCCAATTTGGATCGTCGCTAAGAAACGACTCGGTTCGTTTAGTAGTTTGTAGAGCGCCATTGCGTTTTTATCGCCAGACTCCGCCATCACCTTCACTTTATTATCGTTAAGAGAAATTAAAGCGATTTCGGAAGCGGCAAAAAAAGCGTTAATTATGATCAATAAGGCAAGGATCATCACTTCAATATACAAATCGATTACTCCCTCCTAAAACCAAAAAGGGTTTAAGCGGATAGATGAACGTTTTCAACCAACCTCTTACGATCTTTAGTATTCTCCATTTGATCGTATTTCATAAAACGATCCTTGTTTATTCGTTGTCATCGCGTTCAAATTCTGCGAGGGCGCGCATCGCCAGCAACCGATCGACGGCATCTTCCATTGGTGGATTATGCAGCCCCGCCCGCGCGTCACGGTACCATCTCTCTAAAGGAAGATCACGCGACAAGCTGGCTCCGCCGACGATCCGCATCGCGTTGTCGATGATTCGTAACGTATGGTCGATCATGACTTTTTTGGCCAATCCGAGTTCAGGTTGCAGCCGTGTTCGATGCTCTGGGTCGCGATCCCATCGGTCGGCTACCGAATAGAGTAAGGTTCTGGAGATCATCAAATCTTGTTCGATTTGCGCGATCCGCTGCTGAATATGGGGTAACTTAGAAATCGTCGTCTGTAAACTGTTCGGTTGATATTTGGAAGCGTATTTTAGAGCAAAATCACGGGCTGCATAGGCAATTCCCGCATAGCAAGCGGGGATATGCAACAACCATCCGTTGCCATCGCTGCTCCACGTCGGGGAAGTGGGAACATAGGCGTCATCTGGCACAAATACGTTGTCGAGAATCACGTCGTGGCTAGCGGTTGCTCGCATCCCGAGCGTGTTCCAAGTTGGATCAATCTCGATTCCCGCTTGCTTTTTTACATAAAAGTGCCCGATTTGTTCGCTTTCTTCGACAAAGGCGGTAACTACGAATCGGTCTAAGATCGGGATTAGTGTGCTGTATGTTTTTCGACCCGATAAAAGCCAACCGCTTGTCGTTCGTCGCGCAATCGTTTCAGGACGACCGCCGCGTGTCGGACTGCCTGTGTTGCGTTCACTGGAAAAATGATTGATCATCGCCCCTTGTTCAACCACATCGCGACACAATTGCTCAAATAGGGGGTGTGGCCAAACATTTATATGGCGGTAATGATGGATCAGCCCAAGATGCCAGCCGACGGCTAAAGCGGTCGAACCGTCGCCGCGCGCCAATCGCTCTTGGACTAATACCAGTTGATACAAAGAAAGTTCATCGCCGCCATAGCAACGTGGCGTTGTTAATTTTAAGTAACCCGCCTCGCGTAACTCTTTAAAATTTTGGAATGGGAAGGAAGTTTCTTCCGACAAATCATAACCCGCTGCGCGCTCGTAGAAGCGTTCCGCTAAGGAATCCGCAAGCGTAACGAGCTTTTCTTCCGTTTGATTGCGGACAAAATAATCAATGTTCATTGCTGTTGACATGCTCGTCCTCCGATTTTTACTTGAAATAGTTGATTAAAAATGCGCTATTAGTATACCACAAATGGAAAATTACCATTGGTTGATAATGGAAGGACGTGCTATAATAAACGTGGGCTCGTCAAGGAGGGATGATCATGCGTAAAAATCGATTAGGTTCATCGGATCTGTTCGTGAGTGAGATCGGTATGGGCTGTATGTCGCTCGGCGTTGAGGTAGAGCATGGGATACGAATGATCCACCAGGCGTTAGCGAGCGGCATTAATTTTTTGGACACGGCTGATTTATACGATTATGGTCGAAATGAAGAAATTGTTGGTAAGGCGATTAAAGGAAGACGAGATGAAGTGATCTTGGCTACGAAAGTGGGCAATCGCTGGAATGAACAACAAGATGGGTGGCGTTGGGACCCATCGAAAGCATACATAAAAGAAGCGGTGAAACAGAGTTTACGTCGACTTTCTACTGATTACATCGATCTATATCAACTACATGGGGGAACAATCGATGACCCGTTTGAGGAAACGATTGAGGCATTTGAGGAATTAAAGCAAGAAGGCTTGATTCGAGCCTACGGCATTTCTTCGCTTCGTCCAAACGTGATCCGTTCATTTGTCGCGCAGGCTAATATCGTCAGTGTGATGCTGCCATATAGCATTCTAGATCGACGTCCTGAAGAAGAATTGTTAGCTTTGTTGGAAAGGCATGAGATCAGTGTGATTGCTAGAGGTCCGTTAGCGAAGGGATATTTATCGGAACGGGTTTTGCAAGAGGCGGACGGAACAGGTTTTTTGGATTATACATATGAAGAAATACGTCAGCTGATTACGCGGATGAAGGGCTTGTCAAATAACGAGCGAAGCCTTTCACAACTTGCTTTGCGCTACCCATTGGGACACGGGGCTGTAGCTACCGTGATTCCGGGCGCTAGCCAGCCGACTCAATTAGCGTCCAACGCGGCAGCGGCTCAACTTTGTTTATCTGACGATGAACGAGTGAAATTGCAAACATGGTCAAAACGAAACCGCTATCAACACCATCGAGGGTAACTGCAAATCAACAAGCAAACGATGCGGCAGCGCAATGATAAAAAAGGAGTTGAAGCATTCGATCGATGTTGACAATAAAAGAAATTGCAGAGATGGCTAAAGTTTCACGAACAACGGTTTCACGTGTCATCAATAATTCAGGGTATGTCAGCGAAGAAGTGCGTAAACGTGTACTAGAAGTGATCGACAAGACGGGGTACGTCCCCAGTTTACAGGCGAAGTCGCTACGAACAGGGCGGACAAAGGTGATCGGTGTCATCTTCCCTAAAACAACGATGGAAACAGTGGGATCGATCGTCGATGGGATGGATGAGGTTTTTCGAATTCACGGCTTTCAGATTTTATTGACTAGCGCCAATTTCGAAAATGAGACAGAATTGGGCTACTTACGCCTGTTAAAAAGCAGACAAGTGGATGGAATCATCGTTTTAGCCCCAAACGAAAATATGGCCTTAACCGAGAAAATGCAACGAATGAAGATGCCGTTTGTCGTGATTGGACTAGATATCGAAGACATTACGAGGGTCATTCACGCAGAACGTCGAGCGGCGCAAGCGATGACTGAGCTGCTCATTAGTCAAGGCAATCGAAATATCGCCTTTGTTGGAACAGAGCAAGCGGATTATCCGACGAGCGGGATGCGCCGAAAAGGCTTCATGGATGCGATGCAAGCGCATCAGCTACCAATTTTATGGATGAAACAGGCAGAGCCTACGGTTGCGGCTGGGTATCGGGTCGCGCAAGAGATGTTCTCGTTAGAGGCGGCGCCTGACGCTGTTTTGTGCGCAACAGATCGATTGGCAATTGGCGTCATGCGACGCAGCAAGGAAATCGGTTTAAAAATTCCTGAGCAGATCGCGATCGCGGGGATGGGCGCGGAGGAACTTTCAAAATATGTCGAGCCCGCTTTAACGACGGTCGAATTCCGACATACGCAAGCAGGGAAAGAAGCGGCGTTGCTGCTTTTAGAGCAAATAAAAGGAAGAAAAAATAGTCATAAAAGGGTGGAGTTGAATTATAGACTAATTGTTCGGGATAGTGTATAGTTTTCCTGGAATCGATTACATATGCCGTAGAATCGATTGCCGATGGACCTGAGATGGGTCGGAATTGAGATTCGATATTAAAGGGGGAGTAAGGCCCATGGACCCGATGGGATAAGCGAAAAGTATGGATTTTAAAAAAACTTCGCGATGTATCGAAAGTTATGTTATGATCGTGATCGAATTTAAATAGGATGTAACTGTATACACATAGAAATCAAGAGGAGGGTCCTTCCTCCGTATGATTCAATCGAATGCATGGGAGCGGCAAGGATCATCGGTGGGGAGCGCCACTTTGCTGTTTGTAACAAGGGGGAGAAAGAAATGAGGATCATTCGTGTAAAAGACGATCAAGAAATGAGTCAAAAAGCGGCGGAGATGGTCATTGCCAAAATGCGGAAAAACCCAAGTTTAACACTTGGTTTAGCAACAGGGGAAACGCCGATTGGTACGTATCGCCTAATGATTGAAGATCATCAACGAAACGGCGCTTCGTATCAACAAGCCACAACTTTTAATCTGGATGAATATGTTGGGCTGCCAGGCGAGAATGACCAAAGCTACCGTTATTTTATGAACAAATATTTATTGGATCATATTGATATTAAGAAAGAGCGCACCCATATCCCAGACGGCAATGCAGCTGATGTTCAACAAGAGTGCGTGACTTACGAGCGGTTAATCGCTGAACACGGTGGGATTGACCTGCAAATTGTCGGCATTGGGCGCAACGGTCACATCGGATTTAATGAACCCGGTACGCCGTTTGACACGAAAACTCATATCATTGAGTTAACGCCATCGACACGGGAAGCGAACGCTAAGTTTTTTGGTCGAATAGAAGATGTGCCGACGCATGCGATCACGATGGGGATCGCGACGATCTACGCAAGCAAAGAGATCATTATGCTCATTACGGGTGAGAGTAAAAGAGAGGCTTTGAACAATTTAATTCATCGTGATATCAATGAAGCGTTTCCAGCCTCAGCTTTAAAACGGCACCCTAACTTCATAATCATCGCCGATGAAGCTGCGTTAGGTGAAAATTAAAGATAATGACAGCTTTGCGCTGCAGATGCAGAGAACCTCAATGGAACTAAGATCATTGGGGTTTTTTCATATGTTTATGTCTGAAACGATTCGATCGTCTCGCAGCTAAAATAGGAATCGAAGAGCCATCAACGAAAGGATGCCGACCAGCACGGCCCCGAGCAAGCTGCGCGTGAGAATGGCCACAATAAAAGTTGGAAGAGCAGCCCATAACTCCATATTTTGTGAAATGGGGGTGAACTGTCCGTCGTTTAGCAGCAATTCTTGTCCGACTAACGCGGCCATGACAGAAATCGGCACGTATTTTAACCATCGCATTCCCCACTCTGGGATTTGGATGCGACTTAACACAACGAGCGGAAGCGCTCTCGGGATAAAGGTGACGAGCGCAGCCCCCAGAATGATGAACAATATTTCTCCTCTTACTTCCACTTTTCCACCACCATTCCAAATGTTGAAGCGATTACTGTCGCTAAGATCACGCCAGCGTTTCCTGATAATTGCATTGTAAGGAACACAACGAGGACAACGGCCCAGCAAGCGACAAAGATGTCCGTTTTTATGTTGGCTCTGCTCACCATCTGCAGCACGAGTAAGCCGATGAACATCGCGGGTAACGCAAAGTCCAAGCCGAATTTTTCCGGTTGCGTAATCCATTGTCCGAGGAATGCGCCGCACAAATTGGCGATGATCCAGTTGAGGTAGGCGGTCAGATTCAGCCCATGCATCCACTTTTCGCTAATCTTTTTCTTTTTGGCGTTTTCACTTATGGCCACTCCGAATGTTTCATCAGTGACAAGCGCGCCAATTAACGTATTTTTTAATGGGGTTAAGTGACGAAAGAAAGGGGACAAGGCGGCGCTGAGCAGTAAATGGCGTAAATTGATAAAGAAAATCGTGAGTGTAATGGCGCCGAAGGAGCCGTGAGCAGCAATCATGCCCGTCATAATAAATTGAGCTGAACCGGCATAGACGAGCGCGCTCATCAATACGATTTCAATCGCGCTTAGGCCGGATGTGACACCTAATACACCCGCGGCAAAACCGATACTCCAATATCCCAGCAAGGTTGGGACGCAGTCTTTTACCCCCTGCAGAAACGTTTCTTCTTCGTGGTTCTCCTCTTCGCTGTATAATTCGACTTGTTCTTGCATGATCGTGTCTCTCCATTTCGCTAGTCTGTCAATTAAGTCTTCGTGTAACGATGCAATTCAGTGTATAATATATAATACAGGGGGGTTGGCCAAACGTCTACAAAACATCTTTAATCTTAAGGAAGGGCCAACTCTAATAAATCGAATGGAGGCATCATAGATGAGTCGTTATCCAGATGATAGCTATGCATTACATACAGACCTCTATCAAATTAATATGGCGGAAACGTATTGGGAGGATGGGGTCCACGAGAAGAAGGCCGTGTTCGACCTTTATTTTCGTCGCTTGCCATTTGGGAACGGATACGCAATTTTTGCCGGCTTGGAGCGAATTATCGAATATTTACAATCCTTTCGCTTCAGTGAAAGCGATATCGAATATTTACGTGATTTAGGGTACCGCGAGGATTTTTTGAGTTACTTGAAAACGATTCGTTTTACAGGGAATGTTCGTTCTGTGCAAGAAGGTGAATTGGTGTTCGCTGAAACGCCGATCATGCGTGTGGAAGCGAATTTAGCCGAGGCTCAGTTAATTGAGACCGCACTTTTAAATATTGTTAATTACCAGACGTTGATCGCGACAAAAGCATCAAGGGTAAAACAAGTTATTGGAGACGGAACGGCATTGGAGTTCGGGACACGTCGCGCGCATGAATTTGATGCGGCATTATGGGGAACGAGAGCCGCTTATATTGCCGGATTTGCGGGAACGAGTAACGTGCGGGCCGGTAAAAAATTTGGCATTCCTGTTGCGGGGACACACGCGCATTCGATGGTTCAAGCTTATCAAGACGACTATAAGGCATTTAAGAAGTATGCGCGTCGTCATCGTGACTGCATCTTTTTAGTCGATACGTACGATACATTAAAATCAGGAGTTCCGAATGCGATTCGCGTCGCTAAAGAGTTGGGCGATCAAATTAATTTTGTCGGAATCCGTTTGGACAGTGGAGACTTAGCCTTCTTAGCGAAAGAAGCGCGGAAAATGTTGGATGAAGCAGGCTTCCCGGACGCGAAAATTGTCGCTTCCAATGATCTCGATGAATACACGATTTCGAGTTTGAAAGCGCAAGATGCTCCGATTGACAGTTGGGGAATCGGAACGAAATTGATTACCGGTTATGACCAACCTGCTCTCGGCGCTGTTTACAAAATATCTGCGATTGAAGACAAACAAGGCGAGATGGTCGATACGATTAAGATTTCTTCTAATCCTGAGAAGACGACCACACCCGGTATTAAGAACGTCTTCCGTATCATTAATAAAGAAACAAAGCGCTCTGAGGGGGACTATATTGCTCTCCACGGAGAAGAACCGCAAAAAGAAGACCGGTTGCACATGTTCCATCCCGTTCATACGTATTTGAGTAAACATGTTACCAACTTTGAAGCGATCGAATTGCAACGGGACATCTTCAAAGATGGAGAACTAATTTATACGTTGCCGAAATTAGATGAGATTCGAGTATTTGTTCAAGATAATCTGAATGTGTTGTGGGACGAATACAAACGGACGAACAATCCACATCAATATCCGGTCGATTTAAGCAAAGCATGTTGGGAAAATAAACGAGATTATATTGAAAAAGCGTTAAGATTGGCAAGAAAAGAGAAGTAAGCTTATGCTTCTATTCTTCTTTTGAAAGAAAAGGACCTAAAAAGGTCCTTTTCTTATTTAAAATTTTGGCAACTGATCGAGGTTGTTTTCTTTAATCCCATCGGGTTCAGAACGAAGGATATCGCGGCCATATCTTTGAAACACATCGATGCGAGCTAATTGCCCGGCTTTAGCTTCGGCAAGAGCGGTAGGGTAATCGAGTTCCCGACCTGTCGCTGTTTTAAACGCAATTAAATCTCCGTCCTCATTTTTTCGAACAGCTACAATTTCATCTCGTCCGAGCGCAATGTCGCTTTGTTGTTGAGCCGATTTTTGCTCGGCTTCATCGCGGTATTGTTTGTAGGCTTGTTCAAAACGATCCATCAAAACCACCTCCGTTTATTTAGTGTTGGCTCGAAGGATTGATTTTTATGCTTATTTATTATGTAAACGATCCCGACCGGCGCCGAGCATAGGTCGGGATCCCATTCCATTTTATTGTTGATCGTAATCCCACATTGGGTGACCAAACCCGCCTGTAATCGATATGATCCCCTCATCGTCCAGTTCATCTTCATAGGCGTCATGCACAGGACTTTGAGCAATTCCGATAAAATTACCTTCCAAATCAGCCATTAGGAATTCTTCTACCGCTTCCGTAAAGCCAATCGGTTCATCGGATTCGAGAAACATTTCGTTATAGTCCGTTTTCTTTTGATCAAAAAAGTCAGATGGCGTATCTGATGAGCCATAGCGAGCGACATCTTGCCACGCATCCTCCGCGTCATACATTGTTGTATCCTGTTCATCAAAATCAAATTGGCCAAAAGGCGGGTCCAGGACTTCCTCTTCTATGGGCCGATCTTGTGAAACTGTCTTGTTTGGCGAATGCTCCATACATCGCGTCGCTGTCGGCAAAGCTTGCAGCCTTTCATAGGGGATCGCTTTGGAACAAATCTCACAACTTCCATACGCGCCTTGCTCAATTGCGTTTAAAGCAGCTTGGACGTCTTGTAAGTGTTCCTCGGCGTGTTCATTAAGGGCAATGTCTTTTTGCCTTTCGAACAACTCCGAACCATGATCGGCTGGATGGTTATCGTAGCTAGATAATTCACCAAGCGATTCCTTAATCATCGCCTTGTCTAGATCATAATGATTGTTTTCCTCCATACGTTCCCGCAAATCCTGCTCTTCACGCAACAACTCGGTTCGTAAACTGGATAATTGTTCGGGAGAAAGCATGTTATTTTCCCCTTTCCTAAGATCGGGACTACAGTCATTAGTTTGCTTAAATCGCGTTATATCATAATCGGAGATTGCTGGGTACAAATCTTACAAAAATTAGGGAGAAGATTGTTGGAATAAAGCGGACGACCCTTTAATAATGTAATCAATAGACTTAGGTGCCCGATTATCTTACAGAAAGATGTGGTAATAACGATGTTGATTGTCCAATTAGCGATTATTTTAATCGCGTCTAAAATTGCGGGGGATATCAGTGTTCGTTTGAACCAGCCGTCCGTGCTCGGAAAGTTGTTGGTTGGTATTCTGTTAGGTCCGACGGTGTTAGGACTTATTGAAAATACCCAAATTTTGCATGAAATCAGTCAATTAGGTGTTATTTTATTGATGTTTATTGCCGGGCTTGAGACGAGTTTGGGCCAATTCAGACAGACGGGTAAAGCGGCTGTCTATGTTGGATTAGCGGGGATAATTGCCCCGGTTGCGCTCGGTTTCGCGATGGGTGAACTGCTAGGCTTAAGCGGCGGAGAGGCGCTCTTTATTGGACTATTGTTGGCTGCGACAAGCGTGAGTATTTCGGTGCAAGCATTACGCGAACTTGGCATGTTACAGTCGAAAGAAGGGACAACCATTCTAGGCGCCGCAGTGATTGATGATGTTGTTGTGATTGTATTGTTAGCTTTCTTAATGAGTACGATCGGTGGCGATGTTGCGCTCGCGCCCGTCTTGCTGAGGATCGTCGCATTCTTTTTCATTGTTACAATCTTATCGTTTTGCGTTCCATTTTTTGTGAAAAGGTTTTCGCGCTTGCGCGTGACCGAGGCCACACTCACAGCCGGTGTGATCGTCTGCTTCCTGTTCGCAGCTTTAGCGGAATATTCCGGGGTGGCGGCTATTATTGGGGCGTATGTCGCGGGTATTGCGATTAATGTGACGCGATATGGTCGAGAACTCACTAAAAAGGTGGAAACGATCAGCTACTCGCTATTTGTGCCCGTCTTCTTTGCCTCGATCGGTTTATCCGTCGATTTTTCGGGCATCGGGGAGTACTTCTACATCATTGTGTTATTTTCAGCTCTCGCGATTGTTTCTAAGTTAGTGGGTGGAGCCCTTGGAGCTAAAGCGGCTGGATTTACGTGGGGTCAATCAATGGGAATTGGTTCAGCGATGGTCTCGCGTGGAGAGGTAGCGTTAATCATTGCCGGGATTGGCTTACAGGCGGGGTTTTTAAACGAAACATTGTTTTCTGTGATGATTATTGTCGTGTTGGTCACGACGCTTGTCACACCGCCGCTGATGAAGTGGTTCTTTGCTCGGAACCAGACAAGTTAAAATGAAGAAACATAAAGGGTGGTATCACAAACTGGATGCCGCCCTTTATGTGTTTAAGGAATCACCTTTAAAATTTCACTAACCTCTTTACGAGGCAGCTTGCGTGGCTGTTCCTCGGGATATCCTAAAGCGATGACCATATTGATCTGCTTAAATGGCTCGATATTCAAATAAGCTCTTAATTGTTCCTCCGCAGCCAATACGGGTCCTGTCATCGGGCAGGTGCCCAGTCCCATTGCATGGGCGGCTAGCATCAAATTTTGAATCGCTAGGCAGCTGCTTTTGATGCCCTCCTCATTCCAAACATCATCTCCGACAAATCCAATCGGGTCAAAAATTCGGTCCCTAAATTTTGATTCATAAGGTGTAGCCAAACAGACGATTAGGGCCGGCGCGTTTTCAAAAGCAGTAGCATACGGTCCAAATGAGCGGACAAGTAGGCGCGCTTCTCGCTCTAAGCCACGTTTTTTTGATTCATCGGCAAAGGCGTGTAATCGGGTCCAGGTCATATCTGAAATTTCTTTGATCATGTCCTCATTAAGTACGGCGATAAATTCCCATGTTTGGGAATTGGTGTCGCTAGGGGCATATCGAGCGCAATCAATCAATTCTTCGACAATTTCAACACTTACCTTTTGATCTGAAAAATTTCGAACGCTTCTTCTTCCGTGGATGATTTCTTTAAATTGTTGATAGTCCATTCTCTCACCTTCTTCTGCAATCTAAACGTAATCATAACAAATTGGTAGATTTTTTAAAAGAAGGTAATATTTTTTTTGTTTATTGACAAAATAGGGAAAGACCAACCAGATTGGGAGGGGCTTACTTATGGGAAGGCGCAGTTCAAAGAAAAAAGAGATTGTCAACCAGTTGCAATTTCAGTTTGTGGAGCAATTTAAGGCTGTGCCAATCAGCGGGCGACTGAAGGAAAATCTCGCTCAAGTTCAAGCCTTCGCAACGGATAATTCGGATTATGTGATTCGAGAATTTCGCCTAAAGGACAGCGTGGCTGCTTTTGTGTTTTATGTTGATGGCCTTGTATCAGGAGAACAAGTCGATTTTGCGCTGAAGGAAATGATGTTGTTAGAAGGCGGCTTTTCACAGTTAAATTCACTGGAGTCGCGTGTGGTCGCCGTTTCTCAAATGGGACAGGCCCATCAATTTGCGGACGTCTTACTAGGGGTACTGAGCGGAGATACCGCTTTATTTGTGGAAGGCAATCAAAAAGCTTCTTTGTTAGGACTGCGCGGGCCGCAGATGCGTTCGGTTAGCGAACCGGAGTTAGAGACGGCTGTGCGTGGACCACGTGAAGGTTTTATCGAAAATATACGAATTAATACGTCGTTATTGCGGCGGAAGTTGAAGACTCCCTTTCTCAAGATGAAGCCGATGATTGTCGGCAAGCAAAGCAATACAGATGTCATTATTACGTACATGGAAGGTGTTGTTGATCCCGCGTTGGTGGAGGAAGTGACGAAGCGAATCGAGAAAATTGATATTGATGCGGTCTTCGAATCAGGCTATATAGAGGAATTTATTCAAGACAATGCCCACTCTCCCTTTCCCCAATTGCAATATACAGAACGTCCGGACACGTTAGCCGCTTCGTTATTAGAAGGACGCGTTGGAATTATGGTTGATGGAACTCCAATGGTTTTGATAGCCCCGATTACATTTTGGACGTTATTGCAGGCGAATGAAGATTACTACGAACGTTTTAAACTTGGAACATTGATCCGTTGGATGCGATACGTCTTTTTTTTAATGGGGCTGCTCGGTTCTTCTATTTACATTGCGGTCACAACGTATCACCAGGCATTGTTGCCTACCTCATTATTGCTCAGCGTTGCCGCAAGTCGGGAGCAAGTTCCCTTTCCCGCGGTAATTGAAGCGTTTATATTGGAAATTTCTTTCGAAGCGTTGCGCGAGGCGGGAGTCCGTTTACCAAAAGCGGTCGGGCAAGCCGTTTCTATTCTGGGCGGGCTTGTCGTTGGACAGGCTGCGGTTGAAGCGGGGATCGTCTCAGCCGCGATGGTGATCGTCGTCGCGGGCGCGGGGATCGCTTCGTTTACAATTCCGCGTTACAATATGACAATTTCGATTCGTTTGCTACGCTTTATATTTATGATTCTTGCGTCTTTGTTTGGCATTTATGGCATTTTAGTCGGTTTGATTATTTTGATCGGGCATCTAGCTAATTTACGTTCGTTTGGGGTCCCCTATCTGTCGCCGATCAGTCCGCTTTCGACGCCTGACTTAAAAGATGTGTTGTGGAGGGCTCCTTGGTGGATGCAAAAAGAGCGGCCTTCTTTTATGTCCTTGCGCGATACGCAACGGATGGGCGATGAATTGGTCGATGAAATTAAGCGCGATGGAGGGCAAACCGGCAAAGATATTGACCATGATGAACCAAAGAAAGGGGAATAAATGAGAATGAGACTAGGGCTATGTCGATTGCCGATCTGCTTATTCGTTTGTTCCTTGCTGTTAACAGGGTGCTGGGATCGGGTTGAAGTAAATGATATTGCGGTCGTCGTAGCGACGGGAGTTGATTTAGAAGAGGATGGACTTTACCGCATTAGCGTCCAGCTCCCGCTCGTAACAGGCAACGGCGGGGAATCTTCGTTCTATGTGGATTCAGAGCGGGGACGAACGATTCGCGAAGCGATTGGTAAAATGCAACGTCGCATGGCTCGTCAATTGATATTTTCGCATCGCCGCATCCTCGTGGTAGGAGAAGATGTCGCTAAAGATGGGATTTATGAATTTTTCGATGAACTTGCTCGGTTGCCAGACAATCGTTTGACCGTGAGGATGGTAATCGCAGAAGGGAAAGCGATGGATATGCTGCAAGCCAATCCAAACTTTGAACCGTTTTCCTCGGAAGCGATGCGTGAGATTACGAAGTTACCGTTTGTTATTCCGATTAATCTGCAAGATATTGCCCATGCCTTAAATATTGGAGCTGATCCGATCACGCCTTATCTGGGTCGAGTTGAGACGGAACCAGACAGCGGCAATCAAGAAGTCGAATTTATAGGTTATGCCCAATTTAAAAAAGATCGCATGGTTGACGTATTTAAAAATGAGGCGGCAAATGGGGCCCATTGGTTCGCTGTTAACTTTATGCCCTATACAATTACCTTTGACATCAAAGAAGCGGGTAAGAGCGAAGCAATCACAGTCAAAATATACGAGGCGCATCGGAGAATTCGATCCCGAATGAATGATCGAGGTGAAATGGAAATTCAGCTCAAAGTGAATCTACGCGGCGCGGTGCAAGAAAGTCATTTAACAGCAGATCTCCGATTTCCATCGAATCGCGAGAAGTTGGATGAAAAATTTCTTAGTGAAGTTCGCGAACAAATCGAAGCGTTCATTGATCAAGCGAAGCGCCAAAAAACAGATTCAGGGGAGTGGGGATTTTTAATTAACCAACGCTATCCAAAAGAGTGGCAAGATCGGTATGCGCAAGATTGGCATACAAAACTAGAGGAGCTCAAGTTTGACATTCAAATTAAAGGTGAGATCGACCGTCTGGGTCAAATCTCCGAAAATATAGCAAAGGAGCGCTGATGACGATGTTGACAGCAACCTTTGGACTCGTGTGCGCGGGACTTGGCTTGGCTTGGTTCACAGATGCGGGGCTTCGTCAGGAAGCGAAGCCATCGGAACAACGAACGGTAGTAGTCTTGTTAAGCCTCACGTTCCTGCTTGCAGCAGTAAGGAAATTAGACTTATTTAATTTCATGCTTTCCGATTGGATGTATCAATGGCTGATTCCCTGGATGCAAGGGTATTTAACAGGGGGGAGTTAAATTGAGCGCGATACAACAGATCAACCATCGACAGATGAGCTGGCTCACGGCTAGTTTAATTTTGACGGGTTCTTTAATTGGACTGCCAAATATGATTATGAACGTATCGCAAATGGACGCATTGTTTTCTCAGTTCATGCCGCTTTTATACGGGCTGTTCATCTGTCTTATTATGTACGAGTTAGCGAAACAATTTCCAGATAAGCACTTGTTTGAGATTACGTTTATTGTAGCTGGCAAGTGGGTCGGCGGGTTTATTAACGGAACCGTTCTGATCTTTATGTTCATCAGGCTTTCCGCTGAAATGCATGCGATTACGGGGTTTATTAACACAACATTGTTAACGCGAACCCCACCCGAAATCATTGCCTTTGTGTTTACGATCATTCTCATTTACTATGGGCGAACGAGTGTTGAGGTGATCGCCCGCGTAACCGACTTCTTTTTCCCTGTCTTAATTCTTGGAATCCTGCTTGTCTTTGTTGCGACGATCAATGAGTTTTATCTTAGTCGAGTTGGTCCCTTTTTATCAGAAGGGATCTCACCTGTTTTGAAAGGTAATATCATTTCTTTAACCTCTTACGGCGAAATTTATATTATGGGCGCTTTCTTGCATATGATTCCGAAAGCGAAGGTGTTAATAACGTCGATCCGTCATGGCGTATTGCTCGCGGCGCTTGGGTTTAGTTTGGTAATTTTGTTAAGCATCGGTGTGCTAGGATCGGTTATTTCCGGGCGGATGATGTACCCGCCTTATATGGTTGTGGAACAGATTCACATCACAGATTTTCTAGATCGTGTCGAAATTTTCTTTTTTAGTATTTGGTTTCCCGCCTTGGCGATTAAAGTCGTCATCATTTTCTTGGCGATTTTGATGGTGTTATCTAGCTTTTTGGGTACGCGCGAATATAAATTATACAGTATGCCAGTTGGGCTCTTTGTTTTTGTTGCTTCTTTCTTTACATTCCAAAGTCCAATCGGTGTGCTTGATTTCAAGTCCTATGCATTCCCGTTGCTCATCCCGACGATTCAACTTCCGGTCTATTTAGTCGTGCTTGGTCTTGCCAAGTGGCGGAAGCGGCAACAGCAGCAACGGCAAAAAATATCGGATACTGTAAATATTCCAAAGCGTATTGTCCGTTGGGGCATTTGGGCCCACGTTTTCTTATTGGCGTGTTTTGCATCGATTGTAACAGGTTTGCTTCTAGGGAGCGCTAACGGATACATCGGACGAGCGGCAACCGCGCTGTACATGATTTTTTTGTTTGGATCTTATTATTGTTCGAGAACCCAACTAAACAAGTTAAATCAATTTACGCTAGAACAAGAACAGGAAGGATGAATGAGAAATGGAGTATGGCCCATGGACAGCGGTAGGTCAATCGAAACAAAGAATTGATGTGGTTGAAAAAGCAGCGGGGACGGTTCGGTATGTCAGTGACTTCGTCGTCCCAGGCATGTTATACGCAAAATTAGCAACAAGTAAACAGGCTCACGCTCAAATCGTGTCAATTAACACAACAGAGGCCTGGAAAATACCCGGTGTGCGCGCGATTGTGACAGGTGACACATTCCCTTATCATATCGGTCCTATTTTGGCGGATAGACCGCCGCTTGCCTTCGATAAAGTTCGTTACTTTGGGGAACCATTGGCGATTGTTGTCGCCGATCATGAACATCAAGCGAAGCTAGCGGCAAGTAAAATTAAAGTTGAATACGAGCCATTGCCTGTCGTTAATTCGGTCCGACAAGCATTTGAAACCGGAGCGCCGCTTGTTCATGAAAATGCGGGTCAATATATGAAGTTAATTAGTAATGTTTACCCGATCTCAGGAACGAACATAGGTAGCCATGTAAAAATTCGAAAAGGTGATTTTGAGACCGCATGGGCTGAATGCCAAACGACGATTGAGGCGACTTACTCTTTTAATTTATCGGATCATGCCGCTTTGGAAACGCGCGGCGCTCGAGTAGAAATCACTCCTGCCGGAAAAGTCGTTGTCCATTCTTGCACGCAATCTCCGTTTACGATTAAAAAGGTATTGAATCAATTTTTTAATATTGAGGTTGGAAATGTGATCGTTCACGGGACGATGGTAGGCGGGGCTTTTGGCGGAAAGGGAACGGTGCAATTGGAACCGCTCGCTTATCTGGCTTCAAAAGCGGTCGGCGGTAAACTCGTAAAATTGGATTATGAACGTGAAGAGGATATGATCACGGCCCCGGGTCACATCGGCTTGGAAGCGACGATTAAGCTCGGCGTCGATGAAACTGGGAAGTTGCTTGCGGGTCAGTATACGTTCTTGATTGACTCTGGCGCTTATACCGATCAAGCGGCGGGAATTGCGCGGGCTGCGGCGCTCGATTGCACGGGGCCCTATCATGTGCCGCATGTATGGTGTGATTCGTATTGCATGTATACGAACCATCCTTTCGCGACTTCGTTCCGCGGCTATGCTCATCCTGAACTCACTTTCGCGGTGGAACGGACGATCGATCAACTGGCTGTAAAGTTAAAGATAGACCCAACAGAGTTACGGAAGTTGAATCTAATAAAACCCGCGCATACTTCACCGACGCAAGCGGTGATTACAGCGAACAATATTGGCGATGTCGCGAAGTGTCTTGATCGAGCTAAAGAACTGATTCTTTGGGATGAAGGGCAGCGGATTGAGGTGGGGAACAACAAGGTGCGGGCAAAGGGAATTTGTACCTTTTGGAAAACATCGACGACCGCAACCAACGCCCAGGCAGGAGCAGTGCTTACTTTTGAAGCGGATGGAAGCGTTAATTTAAACTGCGCTGCGATTGAACTCGGTCAAGGAACGAAAACAGCGCTCGCTCAAATTTTAGCTGAAAAATTGAAAATGAAGATGGACAAAATTCACGTCACAATGGAACTTAATACACAATATGATCCGCATCAATGGCGTACAGTGGCCAGTAGTAGCACGTTTCTAGCGGGAAGAGCGGTTTTAGCTGCGGCAGAGGATGCCATTAAACAGCTTAGACGAACCGCGTCAATTGCGATGCAATGTTCGGAAGAGGATTTAGAGGTCGGCGGAGGTCGTGTATATCTAAAGCCAAATCCCGAATATGGAATCGATATCAAGGAGCTTGCTTTAGGTTATAAATTTCCAAACGGTCACGCTGTGGAAGGACAAATCATTGGTCGCGGACGTTACATTCAGCGTCACTTAACACCAATGGACCAAGAAACTGGTTTTGGTAAGCCGGGGCCATGGTGGTCGGTAGGGGCCCAGGCCGTTGAAGTAGAATGGGATGAGCGAGATTATACGTATAAAATATTGAAAGCGGTTACGGTGTTGGATGCGGGCAAGATCATCAATCCGGCAACGGCGACTCAGCAAATGCGTGGGGGCATGTACTTGGGATTGAGCTTTGCGAGTAGCGAATCTTTTGTGTTTGATGACAAAGGGATTACGCAAAATCCTGATTTAAGAACGTATAAAATGCTTCGGTTTGGAGAACAACCTGATGAATACTTGGTTGATTTCATCGAAACGCCGAGCGTTGATGGACCATATGGGGCTCGCGGAATTGGTGAATATGGGGTGATTGGAATGCCGGCCTCGTTAGCGAACAGCCTGTCTAAAGCAGCGGAAGTCGAATTGAACCATCTTCCGCTAATCCCAGAACTAATATGGCGAACAAAAAAGGAGAGTGGCCAATGATTGCGTTTGATTTTGCCTATTATAGACCCGAATCGATCGAACAGGCGGTGCAGACGTTTCAGAATTATCATGAGCGAGGGAAAGAAGTCGTTTACTATAACGGGGGCACGGAATTTATTACGTTTGCTCGAAAAAATAAAATCAAGGCCGACGTGATCGTTGACCTGAAAGGTATCTCTGCTTGTCATGTAATGGGGCAACAAGGAGATCAATTGACGTTTGGCTCCTCGATTCCATTGAATCAGCTTGTGGAATCGAATCATTTTCCATTGTTAGCGAAGACGGCTCAAAAAATTGCTGATCACACGTCACGCAATAAAATCACGCTAGGCGGCAACCTCAACAGCCGATTGATGTATCGGGAAGCGATTTTGCCGTTATTGTTAGCGGAGGCTCAACTGAAAGTGGCGGGAAGAGAAGGGGAAGTGGATCTACCGATCCAGGAAGTTTTCGATCAAAAACTGAACTTGAATCCGTGTCAATTTATTATTCAAGCAAGCGTCGATCGATCATTCGCTAAACTCCCTTTTGTAAGTATCAAGAGAACGATGCGTTCTAAGGTGGATTATCCGTTGGTCTCTGTCGCTGCAGTCGTCAAACAGAAAAAGATCCGCGCGGCATTCAGTGGGATTTGCGCTTATCCTTTCCGTTGCTCAAAAATTGAGGACATCCTTAACGACTCGGCCCAATCGGTTGAGCAAAAAATTGAGCAGACGATTATGAAGCTGCCGACCCCGATTGTAGACGATTTGCGGGGCTCATCGGATTATCGCGCGTTTGTGTTTAAACATGTGTTGACAGATATGTTGGAAACATTGGAGTGGGCTAAAAAATGAGGGCGCATGACACAGCTAAATCAGTCGTTCAGTTTCACGTAAATGGGGAAACGCATGAAGCGGTGATCCGCTCAGCCGATACGCTACTACATACGTTACGTGTTCAGCTAGGCTTAACTGGGGCTAAAAAAAGTTGCGAAAATGGCGATTGCGGCGCTTGTACCGTATTAGTTAATGACCAACCGATGCACGCTTGCCTATCTTTGGCGATCGAGACGATTGGTCAACCGATTAAGACGATAGAAGGGTTGATGGGTTCCCCGATTCAAGAGACGTTTGTTGATCATTGGGCAATTCAGTGCGGATATTGCACACCTGGTTTCATAGTAAACTGTCACGCCCTGGCTGAGCAACACCCACAAGCGGATGATAATACAATTGAGGATTGGATGCAATCGAACCTCTGTCGTTGCACGGGGTATCAAGAGATTAAAGAGGCGGTAAAAGCGGTTTTAAATCAAAAAAATCAATCTTAATAATAGAGGGTGTCCGTAATAAGGTCAGACTTTGCCGACCTTATCATGGACACCTTCTTTTCAATTTATCCTTTCTTAAAGCTGTTGTTGCCTTGATTTAAACTTTCAACTAAGCTCAGCGTTTGCGCGGCTTGTTCAATCTGTTGTTGGACCTGCTCCAATTGCTGTTGTTGAGCGGTTGTGGTTTGGGTTACGGCGAATCCTTGCAATTGAGACAGTTGCTGTGTCGCCTGCCCGATCTGTTGTTGGGCTTGCTGCAACGTTTGTTGACCGCTGCTGATAGTTGCTTGCTGCAGGGTTTGTTGGGCTTGAAGTAATGTTTGTAGCGCATGTTGTTTTTGTTGCTCGAACTGCTGTAATTGCATCTGTTGTTGCGTATCATTCTCAGCTTGTGTCGATGCTTTCGATTGTTTAGTCTGTTTCGACATATAATCGCCTCCCAATGATATAACGAGCCCCGTTATTTTTCCCGTTTCACGACCATTTATCATCGTTAAGAAATTCAGTAATTGTAAAGTTGTACTAAAGCAAGGTTACAGTCCATAAAAATGGAAGGAATTATTAATTTCTTTTGCGTTGGAGAGTAGGAGGGGAGAGCGCTGACTTGCGCGCGGATTTATGGGATCATTTTAGCCAATGGGAAATCGAGACGGATGGGAGTAAATAAACTGTGGCTACCTTATCGGGGTAAGCCGATCATTGAGGCCGTGATAGCAAAAGCTAAAGAAGCAAATTTGCAGGGCGTGTACGTTGTGATTTCGGAAGTGGATCATGCTTTAAATCGTCTGGTGAAGCGATACGGTTGTCAGGCCGTCACCCTTAATTGTTCTAGGAAAGGAATTGGATACAGCCTAGCGTCAGCGATCCGACGGTTGCCTATGCAGGCTCAAGCGGCGATGGTGTTGCTCGCTGATCAACCGCAAATACATGTTCAAGATATGAGCGGTATTAAACAGCAGTTTAAAACGTGGCGCATGCGGATCACTGAAGATGAGCCTTGTATTATCCAGACTCGCTATCGTAGGGGGGAAGAGGGGCACCCAACGCTTTTTTCAAGTCACTTTTTTAGCGAATTAGCCATGTTAAAAGGGGATATAGGGGCAAAAAAACTGATCGGACAATACTCATGTCATGTTCAACTACATATTAGCAATCACCTTTATCCTCCCGACGTCGATACAACAACCGATTACCTGCGCCTTATCACTGATATAGGAGGGATGAAGCCGTGACAGATATGACCATTACGCTACAAACTGTAAAAGAAAATCCACATCAGACTTTTGCTTTAGTGACAATCATCGGTGTTATCGGCTCCGCATATCGTCGCGAAGGAGCTAAAATGTTAATCAGTGGAGATGGCCAGTTGTATGGGATGGTTTCTAGTGGTTGTTTGGAAGAAGACCTGCGCGCTCACGCTGAAGATACGTTGAAATCGAATCAGACGAAAATCGTTATGTATGATTTGCGACATGAAGATGATTTATCGTGGGGCCGCGGAATCGGTTGCAACGGTTCGATTAAAACGCTAGTCGAACCGATTAAGTGGGACGCAAGCTGGACGCAAGTCGATCAATGGTTACAACAGGGGAAATCAGTCGTTTCCATAACGCCGCTCCATGGGGATATGGCCCGACCGCGGGTGTTTTGGACGGATGAGGAACAGCTCTGTTTGGGAGACATAGACGGATCATTGCTGGCTTTAAAGCCTGAAACCGAAACGTTGATCGAGCGCGGCATCAAACTTGACTTATTAGGTGATGTTTTATTTGAGGTGTATCATCCTAAAGATCCTCTTTATATTTTTGGGGCGGGTGTGGACGTCGAACCGCTTGTTTGCTTACTTTCCTCTTTACATTTTGAGATCACATTGATTGATCCGAGGGAAAATCGTTGTAATGTGACCCATTTCCCTAAGGCAAATCGACATGTTGTTCAACATCCCGTCACCTTCCTGGATGAATATTCGTTGTCCGAACGGAGTTATGTTATTGTGATGACTCATTCCTTCGAATGGGATCAACAGATTATCCAACGTTTATTTCATGTTCCGTTGGGGTATGTTGGAGTATTAGGACCGAGACAAAGAACAACGCGATTGTTGAGCGGAAAATTAATACCGAGTTGGTTACACACCCCGATTGGCTTGCCGCTGCAAGCGGAAGGAGCCGAAGAAATCAGTGTGAGCATCGCCGCCGAATTATTGAAGATAAGAAATCATAGACGGAAAAGCAGATCGGGGCGTAGCTCCTCTGTTTAGCAAAAATGGGCAAGCTGCCCGCTAATGTCACTCGCCGCCACTTAAGCATACTTTCCTAACGAACATATTATGGCAACGATTTGGTTATTCTACAGCTAAGATGTAGCATAGGGGTGAGTGACAATCGGAAAATACCTTATTCCCGTGTTAATCGGGATTGCGTTTGGTTATATTGCTCGTACCGCTTTATTGCGCACGGATTTTCGCCAGTATCCCACTTATCCGCAGGGGAGAATCATCCACCTTTCGTTTGGCTTTATAGCCGCTTTTATTGGGGCGGTCGCTGTTCCTTCTTTATTGGAATCGGATTGGACCGCGGTTACCTTTTTAGGACTGGCCGCTACCCAATTTCGGGAAGTGCGGAAAATGGAAAGAGATACATTGGAAAAGATTGATGAACAGGAATTAGTGAAGCGAGGCACCCCTTTTATTGAAGGGATGGCCCAAGCGTTTGAAAGTCGTAACTACTTGGTTATGTTTACAGCGATAGTCGCCACTTTGTTTTCTGTTTTCAATGCTTGGCTTGGTGTGGTTAGCGGATTCGTGATGTTGGTTGTTGTTAAATTATTGAACAATGCTTCAAAATCTCTGGCTGATGTCGCTGAAATTAAAGAGGGTCAAATCCGCTTTGAAGGTCCAACAATGTTTGTCGATGACATTTTGATTAAAAATGTGGGATTGGCTTCGACCCGGAAAACGATTGAAGAGAAAGCGGTCGGTATTATCGTCATCCCGAAAAGCGAGGATGCGATTGTCACCTTGTCGCACCCGGGGCAACGGCAAGCAATGATTCATCACATTTGTAATATTTTGGGGGCGTATATCGACACAGGCGAAGCTGATTTTGTGCCGCTTTCAAAACGTGATTTAGATGATGGACGGATTGGTATCTTTGTGATGCCGCGTGAACGGGAATTTAAGCAAGTGTATGCTGTGTTGAAAAAGGTTCCAATCTTAGATAGCGCGATTCGCTTGCCGAGTGAGGCGCATAAAGGAAAGGGGTCGTAAACGAATGGCGGAACATCAAACAGGGATCGTCGCGGTTGTTACGACAGATATGCAAAAAGCGCAAAGCGGAGGTTCCCCCGTATTTTTCGCGAATAATCCCACGGAGTTAGAGATGATCAGCGCTTCATTAAGCAATATTTTAGATGCGGCTGCGCATGAAATAACGTCCGAACTTATGATTATCGTTAGACATTAAATAATTTAACTTGAAAAGCGCGCCAACGGTAAAAAGCCCGTTGGCTTTTCGTGTTTCTTGATCGAATCTTAACAATCGAATGTTACAATTGTATCAATTAAAAAGCAAAACATGTGGGAGGAAAAAGGATGTTAACCAAAGGCAAGTCGATCCTCGTCGTGGAGGATGATCATAAAATTCGTGAGCTTGTCCGCATTTACTTAGAAAAGGAAGGCTATGAAGTATATGAAGCGAGTGATGGGGAAGAGGCGATTGATCTATTTAAAAGCGTGGATCCTTGCTTTGTCATTTTAGATTTAATGTTGCCGAACATGTCGGGAGAGGAAGTGTGCCAGAAAATTCGCGGGGAATTTAAAGCCCAAGCGCCGATTATTATGTTAACTGCAAAGGTAGCGGAGGTTGATCGAATCAAAGGATTGAAAATGGGCGCGGACGATTACGTGACCAAACCGTTTAGTCCCGCCGAATTGATTGCCAGGGTAGAGTCAGTGCTTAGGAGAACGGGGCATCGATGCGGAAAAATTACATACCGTGGGTTAACGGTTAAACCGATCCGAGGCGAGGCGCATTTTCGGGGTGAATCTCTGTTGCTCACTCAACATGAATTTAAGCTACTTTACTTTTTAATGCGGCATCCAAACCATATTTTATCGCGGGAACAAATGATCGATGAACTGTACCCTCAACAGGAAAAGATCGTATCGGAGCGAACAATTGATGTTCACGTCGCGAATTTGCGAGAAAAGTTAACGAAATTTGAACAACAAGAATGGATTGAAACGGTTCGTGGAATGGGGTATCGCTTTGTCGCCTATTAAAACTCGATCTTGGATGCGTAGTATTTTATGGAAGTTGATCGTGATTAATGGCTTGGTCATTGGGATTGCGATTTGGCTTGCGGGTGTCTCTGTCAAAGATTATGCCTGTCTGTTAGTCAACCAGTATCCCTTTGTTAGTCAGCAACAAAGCGCCCATTTTAATGAAACGATGCAACAGTATTTGTTTAAAGCGAGTTTGATCGCAGTGTTGATCGCCGCCTTCATTCACTATTTTTTTGTAAAAAAGCTGTTGACTCCACTGCAAAAATTAAGTGAAGCCACTCAGCAACTAGCAACAGGGCAGTATCCATTAGCATTGCCTGTCTCCTCACATGATGAGGTAGGGCAACTAACCGCAGATTTTAACTATTTGAGCGCCAAACTTAAACAAACCGAACAGTTACGCCAAAAGATGGTGACGGACATCGCCCATGAATTACGCACGCCGCTCACGAACATTAACGGTTATCTGGAAGCGTTGGGCGCGGGGGTGATGGAGGGGAATAAGACATTATATCAATCATTGCATGAAGAATCGCAGCGGATGACACGGCTCGTGGATCAACTGCATCAATTAAATGTGTGGGAATCGCGCTGTTTAACAGAAAATAGAACCGCTCTTGTTTCTCTTAAAGAACTATTGGATGACTGTTTAGCTAGTTTCTCCTTGGCCTTTGAAAATCAGGGGATGACTGCGCGTTCCGAGATGACCGAATGTCGGCTGATCGTGGACCCTGATGGAATAAAACAGGTTATCAGTAATTTACTGAAGAACGCGCTGCAATACGACCAAGCAGGGTGGGTGAAAATCGTTGGAAAAAAAGAACAGGCCTTTTATCGTATTATGATAACGAACGAGGGCGTCCCCATTCCGCAAGCAGAGGCTGAATTACTATTTGATCGATTTTATCGATTAGATCCTTCGCGTAGCCGCGATTCAGGAGGAGCTGGACTGGGCCTTGCTATCGTGAAAGAAATTATCGATCAACATCAAGGAGAAGTTGGGTTGCTGACGAATGGAAAAGAACATACTTTTTGGTTTACTTTACCGCTTAATTAATTTGATTTTGTTCGTAAATGACCGAAACACCCAAAGAGTGAAATGTTTCTTCTTTGTAATGCCCTTGCGGGCACATTCGCGCGCATGAAAAAGGGGTGTACTCGCACGTTAAAGGTTGTTCACAGTGTGGGCAGCGTTGACTGAAAAGTTTTTTAAGAATCGTTAACATAGGATCCCCTCCATCGTGTCATATCTATCTTAGTATCGGGATAAATTTTAAGAAATATGCCGCAGCTGATCTTTGTTCTACTGTATGTCGATAACAGGTAGAGGGGCGCTGAAGGACGCGCCTAATAAAATAAATTTTTTTCTTGGTCAAATCTTAACAATTGAGGGATATGCTGTTCATAGTAAAGGGGATGAGCAAGATGTACGAGGCGATCCGTTTGGGGCCTTTCGTCATCAAATTACATTTGGTTGCGCTCTTTGGAGCGGGGGTCATCGGTTATTGGTTTATGAAACGTTTCATAAACCAAACAATGAGCAAACAACAGGCGCAGCTTCATTTAACGCCGATCGGAAACGCTGTTTTTTACAGCTTTATCATTTGGAAGTTTAGCTATTTTATCTTCCATCCGTTCGCTGTCATAAACTATCCGCCGACGCTACTCTATTTTTCGGGTGGTTACAAAGGGTGGATTTTGGCGGTAATGATTGCGTTCTTCTATCTACGCTATCAGGCGAAAAAGCGAGAGGTTTCCGATTACCTCTATTTTCAGTGGGTCGGTCTTTGGTTTACGGCGGCAAATGGTAGCTATCACCTGTTCTATCTCCTCATGGAACAAACGAATGTGTTGTTCGGGCTTGGTCAAATCGGCTTTTCAGCTATCATGTACCTTACTTTTTATAAAGGGATTAGCGATCGTATTTTTCAAGGATGGATTTGGTTTGGGATCGGACAAATCGCGCTTTATTTTTTAATAGGAGGGAAATTGAGCGTTTTAATTGGCTTATCTCCCAAGCAAACCATCTATTTTTTCGTTAGTTTACTCGGTTTTGTAGCTCTTGCCTTACAAAAACAGCGGGTTTCTGCAGTCGAATCGTAAAGGAGGTTGAATCCTAGTGAGCAATATTTCTCTGTTCTTTGCTTTTACAGCAGGTTTGTTTTCATTTTTTTCCCCGTGTATCTTCCCATTAATCCCAGCTTATGTCGCTAATTTGACGGGCTCGCAAATTGAAGGAGGAAAAGTGATCGTCTCTAGACGAGTGCTTATGATCCGCTCGCTCTATTTCATCCTTGGTTTTAGCGCTATTTTCATGCTGATGGGGGCGTCTGCGAGCGCTTTAGGACAACTATTTGCCGCGTATCGCGATCTATTGGCAAAAATAAGCGGTTTTTTAATCATTGTGTTTGGGATGCAAATGGCGGGTTTGCTTACGCTTCGCTTTTTGATGATGGAGAAACGATTTCAGGTTAATTCGGATCGAAAGAAAAACAATTGGACTTCGTTTGCGCTTGGCCTCGCCTTTGGAACAGGTTGGACGCCATGCGTTGGATTGGCTTTGTCGTCAATTCTATTGCTGGCTGGTTCATCAGACACGTTATATAACGGCTTGTTTTTATTGACGATCTATTCACTTGGCCTTGGTTTGCCCTTTTTAATGATTTCTTGGCTTGTCACGTATTCGCTTGGCGTTGTGCGGAAAGTAAACCAGTGGTTACCACGCTTATCGATTGTCAACGGCTGGATTTTAATTGCGATGGGATTCCTGTTATTTACAGGTCAATTGCAAAAACTTAGCGCATGGTTAGCGACATTTACACCATTTGTTTACTAGGAGGAATATCAGATGAATAAGAATATGATTGCCATCCTCGCGTTGCTTGGCCTTGTAGCTTGGGGCATTTTTGATATGGGAAAAAGCAACAGCGGGTCTGAAGAATTAAGCGTTCAGGAAGAGAGCCAAGCGCCGATTGGACTTGCCCAAGGGTATCTTGCGCCTGATTTTGAATTGGAAACGATCGATGGGAACAAAGTGAAACTATCAGATTATCGCGGTAAAAAAGTGCTGCTCAACATGTGGGCGAGCTGGTGTCCGCCATGTCGCGCTGAAATACCGGACATGCAACAATTTTATGAGCAGAATGTGGACCAAAATGTAGTTGTTTTAGGTGTGAATTTAACATCAGCGGAAAGGCAACCCGAAAGAATTCCACGTTTTATTGAAGAATTCGGGATGACTTTTCCAATCGTTCTTGATGAACAAAGCAATGTCTCTGATCGGTATCAGGTTTCTTCCATCCCCACGAGCTTTATTCTTGACTCGCAAGGCGTAATCCAACAAAAAATCGTTGGACCGATGGACCGCGAAATGATGGAACAATTAATGTTTAGCATTGATTAAATAAAAGGGAAAGTGAAATTAATTCGCTTTCCTCTTCTTAACCTTTAAATTCTTCTTTTGTTTTTCAGAAAAATATGCTTTAATAAGAATAGGTGCCTCTCCTTTTCGTATAGGAATGTGTACAATTTGACGGAAATAATGTTTCAACGTATAATAAGGTACTTTAAAATACAAATTAGTTAGTCATCATTTTGTTGGCTTATTTTTGTGGTTATAAAACCTATGTAGACGGGCATGTAACCGCTTACGGAAATTTAAGGAAATTTAAGATTCCAACAAAACACTTCACCTAATCGTAATCAAAAGCGGTTGGGAAGCGCTGTGCGACATGGTATAATCAGGGTATGAGTTTATGAGGACGAATTGTGGAGGGGAGATATTATGGCAGACAACATGGCGGATATCGACACGCATAATGAGATTATTGAGTATAAATTCTCAAGTATACTAGCGGAATTACCAGGAATTAATCAAGAAGCTAAAGATAATATGATGAAGGAATTTTCATCTCTTAGCATGTACTATAAGAACACATTGTTAGATCAACTTGAAAAGTTTGAATCTACGAGAGCGAAGTTTATTGATAGCTTCTTATTTGATAGTAATCAAATGGATATGGAGCAAATTGAGCAAGAACACTGGGGAAGCCTAGGTGAGGTGCTTAAGGCGAAAGCAGACGCGCGCGCAACAGCGGTTAAAACAGCTAACGCAGTGCGAGCAGCCGAGAAGCAGAAAGAACAAGTTGTCACACCTCCGAAATTCAGTAAAAAGATAGAAAAGAAAAATTACGCGTCGATGCAAAATCTTGACGATTTAATTGGACTTGAAAAAGTCAAGGTGAAGATCAGGGAGTTAGTTGCTTTAACGGAGATGTCTAAATATCGTCAACAATACAACTTAAAACCCCAAACACAAGCGCTTCATATGATTTTTAAAGGAAATCCAGGAACAGGTAAGACGACGGTCGCTCGTTTATTAGGACAAATTTTACATGAAATCGGCGTATTAAGTAAAGGTCATGTTATCGAACTGGATCGTTCCCATCTTGTGTCCCGTTACCAAGGGGATATTGAGCAACGAATCGTCCAATACGCGGAAGAAGCTAAAGGCGGCATCTTGTTTATTGATGAAGTGTACAGCTTACATCAACCAGGTGATCATAATGACCAAGGAAAACAAGGGATTGAAGTGTTGCTTAAAGTTATTGAGGATAAGCGTGATGATTTCATTTGTATCGGAGCGGGTTATGTCGATCGAGTGAATCAATTCCTAGGTAGTAACCCAGGTCTGTTGTCACGTTTCCCGATTCACATTGATTTCGATGATTATTCAAATGAAGAGTTGCATGACATTGCGATTAGCATGTTTGAGGAACGGGATTATAAGATTGATGACTCTTTCACAGACCAATTTATGGAATGTCTAGAGGAAGAAAGAAAGAAAGACAACTTTGCGAACGGCCGAATCGTTAGAAATATTGTGGAAGCTGCAATCCGTGAACAGTCGTTGCGTCTGTTTGATATGGATCGAGAGATCACAGAAAAAGAATTGATCGAAATTTGCGGAACAGATTTCAAATACGAACCTGTCGTTTTAGAAAGTGAAAATAAAAAGACATCGAAGGATGAATCAAAAGCCAAAGCTGACGAAGGTGAATCGGTCGAGCAAGCGAAAGAAACCGAAACTGCAAATGCTTAGTAATCGTTAATAGGATCAATTTAAAAGACTGTTCCGTTGATATCGAGCGGAACAGTCTTCGTTGATTTGATAGAAGTCAGAATATAGGCTAGCGTTCAGCAAATCGTTTGTGCAAGTTGGGATTTTGTCTATCCCAAATAACATTAAAGTCTTTGTAGAGTCCTTTGTATTCTAGGATCTCGTTCTTTTTTGAGTATAGATAAAGTGAGTCCTGCTCCCCATCAATCACAACTCCATTGTCTTCATTAAGTTTTTCAATTAGAAAAGCCATCCCTTTGCTAGGGAAAACGACGTACTCACCTTGACAATCTGTATTATCTTCATATAAATTTAATTCACTTTCTTGTTTTTCCAAAACATGAAACGCTCGGTTCGAAGAATCATGGAAAAGTTGAATGACTATCTTTTTACCTGAATCAGATTGATAAACAATCGGTTCACCTTGTTTTAACATGCAACCATCCTTTCTCTATCGTAATCATATAAGCGATATTAGTTCGAACGGTATGTAGATTTAACGCTTTTGCATTATACTTAAAATATATCATACGATTTATTGTTTATCAATCTACTCAAAGCTAGATTTAAGTAGAAATTGTGAAGGACATCACAAAGATAAAGGAATTTCAAATAATATGTTGAATAAAACCATTGTTATCGGAGCTGGAATTCTCGGCGCTTCAACCGCATATCATTTAAGTAAACTTGGAGCTGGACAAGTAATTATTGTTGATCGGCAAGATGAAGGACAAGCTACCGATGCGGCGGCAGGTATTATTTGTCCTTGGATCTCGCAGCGCAGAAATCAAGCTTGGTACGAATTAGCCAAAAATGGGGCAAAATATTACCCGCATTTGATCGCTGAATTGGAACAAGTCGGGCAAGGGGAGACAGGTTACGCCTCAGTTGGAGCGCTTCGTCTGCATACAGAAAGGGAGAAAATTATTCAAATTGAACAACGGGCCTTAACCAGAAAGGAAAGCGCGCCTGAAATGGGAAGTCTAACCGTGTTAAATCCAGCAGAAACATCTCAATTATTTCCGATATTGGATCACGGGTACCATTCATTGCAAGTTTCTGGAGCGGCTCGAATCGATGGACGCGCTTTGCGAGAAGCTTTACTCCATGCTGCGAAACAGAACGGCGCTTCATTTATAAAAGGGGATGCGCATTTACGTTGGGATCATCTTACTGGAGGTTCAGGTAAAAAACGAATTATCGGTGTAAAAGTGAATGGCCATTCGATTGACGCTTCGCAAGTCATTGTTTGCGCGGGCGCGTGGGCTCGCTCTATTTTTCAACCGTTAGGAATTGATCTGCGTGTTCAATTCCAAAAAGCGCAAATTGTTCACCTCCACCTGCCGAATTATCAAACGAAACGGTGGCCGGTGATTATGCCTCCGGGTAATCAATATTTATTGTCTTTTAAAGGTGGTCGAGTTGTTGTTGGAACTACCTATGAAGAAACGACTGATCATTCTGATACGCGGGCGACGGCCGGCGGGATTCATGAGATCCTAACGAAAGCAATTGAGATAGCTCCAGGATTAATGTCAAGCGCTTATCTTGAAACGCGTGTTGGATTTAGACCGTACACACCTGGTTTTTTACCGATTATTGGGTCTATACCTGGTTGGGATGGCGTATTGTTAGCAAATGGGTTAGGCGCATCAGGTCTAACAGTCGGTCCTTACCTCGGTTTTGAATTAGCGAAACTCGCATTAGGTCTTAATATCGATATAGATTTAAAATTATATGATATAAAAGGGGCGTTAGGTTGACGCGAAAAGGCGTAAGTTCACGTATAATTAGTATTGGGAGGTGACTTTTGTGTCAAGTAGAAAACACTTCACCCTTGCAGAAGCGCGGCGGGTTCTCCCCATTGTTACAGAGGAACTTATTCGCTTACAAAAGTTACAAAAAGAATTTCATCAAAAATTGCTTCTGTTACGCACCTTGAACGCAGATGAACGTTTTAAATTAGAATGTAATTTAGAGTTTTTAAATATTCAAGCGAAACTTCACGCTCGCAACATTACATCCCAAGGGGCGTTGTTAAAAGATGTCGACCTTGGTTTAGTGGATTTTCCATCATCGTTGGATGGAGAAGAAATTTTACTTTGTTGGAAACTAGGGGAGAAGGATATTGAATACTATCATGGTCTTCAAGAAGGTTTTCGCGGTCGAAAGAAAATTAAACCGGATTAGATCTTTTTGCTCAGATGGGAAAGTGAAAACCAATCGCTCAGTTCGAAAGTTGGACTTAAGCGATTGGTTTTTTCTTTTTGAATAAATCCGCGCTAATATAAACGCCGAGCACAACAAATAAACCACCAATTCCAAGATAAATATGCAGTGGTTCTTTCAGCAACCACACAGATAATAATTAAGCGGAGAGTGGCATGAAGTTAATAAAAATAGAAGCTTTTGCTGCGCCGAGTTCACGTATCCCTTGGTAATACATAATGAAGCTAACGACACTGACCAAAACGGCAGTGTCTAAAACTGAAATCCAAGCCACCCAAGTTGCTTGTTGAAACTCTTGCCAATTAAAGGTGACTATTGCGGCCGGAATGAGAAAAAATGTACCAAATAAACAAGCATATGTAGTCGATACGACAGGCGAAAATTTTTTGAGCACAACTTTTCCTACGACGCTATATGTTGCCCAGCAGACAACTGCGCCTAATAAAATAGCGTCGATCGGTTCGAAACGAAGAGCGATGAGATCGTTGATACTGCCCTTTGCAATAATGATGACAACGCCGATTGTTGCAACAATTGAACCAAGTATATGAGAACGGGTAATTGTCTCTTTTAAAAATAGTCCAGCAAAAATTGAAATTAAGATCGGATTCCAGGCAATGACTAAAGCGCTTTTAATAATTGGCGCTTTCTGAGTGGCGATGAAAAAAAAGACATTGTAAAGCGAACATCCGGATAAACCGAGAATTGCAAACAGCGCCCAGTCATTCCGTGTGATGGAAGGTGGATTTGGTTCTTTCCATTTCATATATGGGTAGAGTAGGAGGGATGCCCCAAAAAAGCGTAAAAAAGCAACCATATAAGGATGCCAAACTTCTGTTGCGAATTTCCCAGCAATAAATGCGGTCCCCCAACATGCGGTTGCAAACCCAAGCATTAAATACAATTTCCAATTTGACTGTGACATATCAGGTCCACCTTCTTTGATCTAGTTGAACGATTATACCATAGATGCAACAGGGGAGGGGAGGGAACAGCCAGATGTCAATATTAGTAAGTAATCCTAAAGAAAAAATAACGAATTTCGCAGAATTCTAAAGAAATAAAAAAATAGATCATTAGGGAAATGACCATCTGTATGCTAGCCAAACATAACAATAGATGCCTACTTGAATGGTACTAAATAATTGCATATGTAAATATATAAATAGTTAATAATCAGTAAGTAAGGGGTTGCGCTTGTGGACTGATAAGAGTTTTAGTCAGAATTAGGAATTAGTGGTAAAACACTTGGAATTAAGTTATAATATAGATACCTATTATTCTATGTAAAGGTGGTAGCGATGAAGGGTAATTTTTCTTTTAAAATAGACGAAAACTTTCCATTACCGATCAATGTCCAATTACAAGAACAAATTAAATGGTTAATAGCAATGAGTGTGATTATGCCAGGTGATTTTTTACCTCCTACGAATTTTTTAGCCGAGCAGTTGCAATTAAACCGAAACACGATCAATCGAGTCTATACACAGCTTCGAGATGAAGGTCTTGTTTCCTTACAAAAGGGACGGGGGACTCAGGTGACGGATTCTGAAGAAACGCGTCAATTAATTGCGAATAGGCAGCCTTTATTCCCAAAAATTCAAGGGGTTCTAGAAAAAACAACCGAGCAAGGGCTGGCTTTAAGAGATTTACTAATTCCGACCTTTGCGTATTTACAACTCTTTCAAACAGATGTAGACTTATCCACAGCGGAGTTTTGTTTAGTTGTTTCCAGAGAGGATGACTACTATTTCTATGAATCAGAGATTATTCGATACGCAGGCGGCAAAGTTCACACGATCTTTATAGAGGATTTGAGAAACGATGTTAATCTAAATATAGAAGAAATATTTAGAACGATGAAGTGTCTGATTACAACGTGGCAATATATGCGGGAGCTCGAACTATTACCAACTACTGTGAACAAACAGATGTTAGCAATCGGATTTATTGCTGAGTTGTCTATGTTAATAGACATATCTAAGCTTAATTTAGGGAGCAAAGTTGCTTTTATAAGTCCAGTAGGCTCGGGGGCGCAGTGGATGGCAGATCAAGCGCGTGGCGCTGGCATCTCACATATAGAAATTATTCCAATAGGAATGGATTCGTTAAATGAATTGCTCTATACGATCGAAAAAGTAGACAAAATCTACACATCTTCAGTTATTTACAAACAAATTCATAAATTGGCTCCTGATAAAACATATGTATTTGGCATGCAGTTGGAGCAAAGTAGTCAAACTTTACTCAGTGAACTCGGCCGACGAACAAAGGAGGGATCTATATAACTAGGCCATCAACGACACTCGCCAGACGCATTATACCTAAATGACTATACATCTAATCATGCACTGAAATGGAGTGATACAATTGATTAATCAGGAACGATTGTGGCATAGAATTATGGCCTTAAGTAAGATCGGACGTCAACCATCAGGCGGAATTACACGTCTATCTTTTTCGACTGAGGAACGTCAAGCAAAAGACTTAATAATCTCTTATATGAAAGAAGCGGGTCTTTCTGTTCGTGAGGATGCTGTTGGTAATTTAATCGGAAAAAAAACAGGCAAAAATCCAGAAGCTCCGATCGTGTTAACAGGTTCTCACGTAGACTCTGTTTATAACGGCGGGAATTTTGATGGGCCATTAGGCGTGATCGCCGCTGTTGAGGCGTTGCAAACGATGGCTGAACAAGAAATCGTACTAGAACATTCGATTGAAGTTGTGGCCTTCACAGATGAAGAAGGAGCGCGATTTAGTTTTGGGATGATGGGGAGTCGTGGGATGGCTGGTACGCTTAAAATTGAAGATTTGCATAACAATACAGATGTTGATGGGATTACGATTGCGGAGGCGATGGGCAAAGCCGGGTTTAATCCGGATAAAATCGGTCAAGCAGTTCGTCATAAAGATGAACTTAAAGCATATGTTGAGCTACATATTGAGCAAGGAAAATTGTTGGAAAATGCTGACCTATCTGTTGGTGTTGTGACAGGGATCGCGGGCCCCTTATGGAAGAAATTCATCATCGAGGGTGAAGCAGGGCATGCGGGCACAACCCCGATGACGCTCCGGCATGACGCATTAACGGCAGCCGCTCAAATCATTCAAATCATTGAAACGGAAGCAGCTCAAACAGGATCAACGGTTGGCACTGTCGGTCAATTGCAACTTACTCCTGGGGGTATCAATATTATTCCGGGACGCGTTGAATTCACATTAGACCTGCGTGATATTGATGAAACTGTTCGTGATCGAGTTGAACAAGCGATTACAAGCAAATCACATCAAATTTGCGAGGAGCGCCAACTGACGCTAACGATTGAAGAATTCCAACGGATCCCCCCAGTAGCTTGTTCGCCAATTGTGCAGGATGCCGCTAAAAAAGCTTGTGAAAAACTAGGTTTTGGTATTCTAACATTGCCGAGCGGCGCGGGGCATGATGGTATGCAATTGGCTGAACTATGTGACATTGGCATGATCTTTGCTCGTTCTAAAGATGGCATTAGCCATACGCCAGCTGAGTGGAGTTCTAAAGAGGATTGCGCCAATGCGACCAATGTGCTTTACCATACGTTGATTCAGCTAGCCGAGTAATATTGGAAAAAAAGATCGTTTTGCGCGCGTGCGCGAAATGGTCTTTTTTACATTTGTTCAATATTTGTTCACATTTGTTGTGATTGATCTCACCGTCTCTTATTCCGTTACCTACTATTATGATGTTAATAAACATTGAAAGGCGGAATATTAAAATGTTAGATGCAAAAACGATTGAAATTATTAAATCCACGGTTCCTGTCTTGGAAGTACATGGGCAAGCAATCACAACCCGCTTTTATGAGTTGCTATTTACTTCCCATCCAGAATTATTACATATTTTTAACCACGCTAATCAGAAGCAAGGCAGACAGCAAGCAGCCTTGGCAAACGCTGTGTATGCGGCAGCGGCCCACATTGATCAACTGGAAACGATTGTCCCTGTTGTCAAACAAATTGCTCATAAACACCGGAGTTTAGGGGTCAAGGCTGAACACTATCCGATTGTTGGCGAGAATCTCTTACAAGCGATTAAAGATGTACTCGGGGACGCGGCAACCGATGAAATTATTGGCGCTTGGGGAACAGCCTATGGTGTAATCGCAGATGTGTTCATTTCAGTTGAAGCGGGAATGTATACGGAAGCGGAGGAACAAGCGGGCGGCTGGGCTGATTTTCGCTCATTTAGAGTGACCAACAAAGTAAAAGAAAGTGAAGTAATCACTTCCTTTTATCTAAAACCGATTGACGGAGGCGCGCTTCCGAGTTTCGAACCGGGTCAGTACGTGAGCGTAAAAGTTCAACCGATAGGAGAAGAATATACACATATTCGTCAATATAGCCTATCTGAAGCTCCTGGGAAAGACTATTTCCGACTTTCCGTTAGAAGAGAAGATGCAAAAGACGATCAGCCGCAAGGGATTGTGTCCACGTATCTGCACAACCATATTGAAGAAGGGGATCAATTGCAATTGAGCGCCCCCGCTGGCGATTTTTTCCTTGATACAACCAAGAAGACACCCGTTGTACTGTTAAGCGCAGGGGTTGGATTGACTCCATTAGTAAGCATGTTAAATACGCTGGTCGATTATCCAGACCGTCAGGTTATTTTTATTCATTCGACCCAAAGTGGAAACTACCATGCGATGAAGGAACATGTTCAAAACGTTGTGTTAGAAAACAACCACATTCGTTCCTTCTTTTGCTATCAAAACCCTACCCAAGCCGACCGCGTTACGAATCAGTTCGACAAAGAAGGTTATATCGATTTAGGGTGGCTGCAATCTGTTTTACCATCCAATCAAGCAGACTTTTACTTCTGCGGGCCTGTTTCCTTTATGAAAGGGATTTACAGCGCGCTTAAAGAGTGGGGCGTACCAACTGAAAATATCCACTTTGAATTTTTTGGTCCTGCAGCAGATTTAGAGGAATTGGTCGCGACCAATTAATAAACAACGAAAAAGCGCCTATTTTATGTAAGGCGCTTTTTTATATGTTAAATAAAGACCGTTTGAAAGGGGATACCTTCCAGAACAGGTTCATGATATGATACGAACGTAGTATTTTGAAAAGTTACAGAGGGAAGGGGTTTAGCCAGATGAATTTAAAAGGGAAGACCGCATTAGTCACAGGGGGCGGAACAGGAATTGGGAAAGCAACCGCGTTAAATTTAGCAAAGTTAGGCGCTAACATTGTAATTAACTACTCTCGTTCAGCTAAGGATGCGGAGGAAACGCTAAAAGAAGTCGAGGCGCTCGGCGTCAAGGGCACTATTTTTCAAGCGGATGTATCCAATGATGCGGATGTTCAAAAAATGGTGAAACACACCGTCAACACTTTTGGCAGCGTCGATATTCTGATCAATAATGCGGGGACAACAAAATTTGTTGAGTTTCACGATTTGGACGGATTGCAGAGCGAAGATTTTGACCAAATGTTTGGCGTCAATGCAAAAGGGATCTTTTTTACGACACGCGCCTGCGCTCACGAGTTGAAGCGGAACAAAGGAAGCGTCGTCAATGTGGCTTCGATCGCCGGATTATACGCAGGCGGTAGTTCGATCGCTTATTGCGCTTCTAAAGCGGCAGCGATCAGTATTACGAAGACATTAGCGAAAACGTTAGCTCCAGAAGTGAGGGTCAATGCTGTCGCCCCTGGCATTGTTATGACGCGTTGGGTTGAAGGAAAAGAAGATCACATCCGTCGCTTAGCCGAAGATACGCCACTTGGCCGCTGCGCCACGCCTGAAGATGTAGCGGAAGTGATCGTGTCGTTAGTCGCTCAAGCCGGCTTTGTAACTGGACAAGTTGTTGTGATTGATGGGGGAGCGAATCTTTAAAACAGGGACAAAACTGTCCCTCTTTTCGATTCATTTACAGCTGACCCAAAACTAACCTTTGCTTATCGGAGCGGAACATACTATAATCATAATTGTTACAAGGAAATCACAACATATTTCCAACAAAAAACTATTTACTTTGTACAAGCTAATGTGGTATATTATTACTTGTGATTGTTTACGCGCTCGTAGCTCAGTTGGATAGAGCAACGGCCTTCGAAGCCGTGTGTCGGGAGTTCGAGTCTCTCCGGGCGCGCCATTTATATTTTTGTGTTACGGCGATCGTGGCGAAGGGGTTAACGCACCGGATTGTGGCTCCGGCACTCGTGGGTTCAAATCCCATCGGTCGCCCCATTTTATACAACTAGTCCCAGTAGCTCAGCTGGATAGAGCAACGGCCTTCGAAGCCGTGTGCCGGGAGTTCGAATCTCTCCTGGGGCGCCATTTTATCTTATATCCTTCACTATAGAGAGGTGTCCGAGCTGGCCGAAGGAGCACGATTGGAAATCGTGTATACGTGTGAGCGTATCGAGGGTTCAAATCCCTTCCTCTCTGCCATTTACTTTTGGAGGCGTACCCAAGAGGCTGAAGGGGGCTGACTCGAAATCAGCTAGGCGTCGCAAGGCGCGCGGGGGTTCAAATCCTCTCGCCTCCGCCATACATACGATTAAAATCTCAAGGCTTTCTCACGTGATCGATACACGGTAGGAAGCCTTTTATCATTTTTGGGAAAGGATATCGATGAAACAACGTTTGTTTTTACCGTTTATTTTATTCCTAATTGCTTTAGTAGGATGCGTTGCTGATCCACCCCAAATTTTAATCCTTAAGGGCGGAGCGCAATCGTAACTTTAGGGTTAACCGAAGGGCGCCATCAAATTGAAGACGGGAATGAGGAACAAGGAATCGACAAAAAAATTACGCTCATGCCAAACGAAGAGATAGAGCTTCAACGTTTATTGCACGTCACCTCATTTAATCTTAATGAACTAGGTTACTTCGAGTCTAATGTAGTCGCTGAGAAGAATGAAACGCTTAATGAGAAGAAATATGGAGCGAGCGAGCATAGCAGGTTGAATCTAACTTGGAGCTACGATGAGCTTCAAAAACATGTCAAGCACGCTAAAATTGAAGTGAAATGGGTACAAAATGAGGAAACATACAAGGAAACAATCATTGCAAGATTTAATAATTAAATAGGGGGGAGGTTCCTTTTGAAAAGACTTAGAAATTTAGGATTCGTCATGTTGGTTATGTATTGTGTCGCTTGTTCCAATCAAACGGGACAAACCACAGTCGAAAAAGAGATTAGACCATTAAAAGAAAATCAGAGTGGTCTCGTGAACTCTCTGTTATTACAGGGTGAGGGCGAACATTGGGAAGTTACCTATGATCTTCGCGATGAAACATTAGTGGATCCAAAAACGATCGAAAGCAATCTGCATGCTGATTTAGCTCTAACCTCTAAGGAAATGAAGATTGACCAGATGGAGGCAATTCATTTCTCCTTAAAAATGAAGGATGGAAGCGTGGAAAAGGGATCAATATACCCCCAACAATCTGGACTACAAATAAAAGAGCGAGATGGGCAACTCAATTTAAAAAACCTATTGACAAATGACATTCCACACCCTATGTCACGAATTGTTTCGGTAACGATTGAATGGGACGGACAAATGGAAACATTTGATATCGTTCCTCCAAAAAGTATTGAGATAAAGATGGATAGGAGAGGGGACTAAGCGCCGTCAGATCATTGACTGTGCGCCATCACTCTAGATCGATCCGCATGTTAGTGGACATTCGACAACTAAGCTATGGAATCAGATCGGGGGGGGCCTCCTCCTCTTGAAATGGCAAATATTACATATGTAATAGACGTATTGACCTATAGAGAGCGAGTCGAGCTCCGTTTGGGTTACGACGCCGTCCACCCTTCTCGGATTCGCTCATTCATCGACGGCGCGCAAGCCTCTTTGCACTCTCCATCCCATCTAGCTTTCTTCATTTGTCTCCCGCGACTCTAATTTTTTAATCGTGTCCTGATCCCCGCCCACGACGGCTATCGTTTTTGACAAAAAATTGTCTGTATCCCTGATCGTTCATCCTCTTCATAAAAAAGAATCTTCCATCCAGCAAATTCATTTAATAATTCTTGTGTTTCTAACTTGAATTGACTAGGGATCTTCTCGTTTTTTTCCTCATCCGACTGATAGAATGTTTCCATAAAAAAATAGCCGCCTTTTTTAATCAGTGTTTTGACGATTGGGAAAAGGGCGCGGTCTAAGTATTTTGTAATGACGATGAGATCAACAGGTTGTAGCGAATGAAGCTCGTCCAAATTTGTTATATCCGCGACGGCGGCTGTGATCGGAAGATTCTCCTTACTCGCTTGTTCTTTTAAAAAATCAATGGCCACTTCCGAAATGTCGATAGCTTGCACCTCATAGTTTTGACGAGCGAGAAACAGGCTGTTTTTGCCAAGCCCACAGGCCAGATCAAGCGCAGTTCCTCCGCGCAAATAATCAGATTGTTTTTCTAAGCGGGGAGTGGGCGTTAATTCGGATTCGCGTTGAAGTTGATCTGTGTACTTTTGATTCCATCTATCTTTTCTTTCCATTCCTACCGCCAACTTTCCTTCTGTATACTTCATTCATATTCTACCATAGAACATCAACCATCTATCACGTCGACCAATGATTCCAACATAAATCGACAACAATTCCCATTCCGCTACCGACTGTCAACAATGCTGGGCAAACGATTGGTGGTTTTAAATGGATATTCTTGGTGTGAGAAGCCGCTGAACCCAGCATTAACGAAATGTGTCATTGCGGATAGTCCGAGCGCGGAAGAGATCGTTAAAACAAATAGGATTAAGCCAGTCGTTGTAGAACCTGAGGCACTTATTGATGTTGAATTTGACAAAAAGTATAATGGTTCTTTGCGCTCATTTGAGATCACTAGTTATCATACACAAGAGGAAAAAGGAATCTTAATCTACAACATCCATACTGAATGGGCAGCGGAACAAGGATGATAACGCTATTTCTTTTTGATTGAGATAAAATTAGGATTCCAATTTTCGGTTGCGAAGCGAGCGCTATCTCGACAAGAATTCATTTTTATGAAAGGCGCTCGACAACAAATGTGTTAAACAGCCAAATTTCCCTTTTTTTCCTAAGGAAGATTCAGTATAATAGGAGTGATTTAATACCTATGTTAGGGGGTTAAGGATGAACTACTTCATGTAAAATGAAAACGTTTTATAAAGGAGATATCATGAAATTAACGGTACAAAAAAAATTGATGGGGAGTTTTTTTATCGTCATCTTACTGCTGGTCGTTACGAGTACAATCTCGATTTTAAGAATGTCGGGAATGGGTGAGGAAATAACAAAGACAACGACTGACTGGATGCCGAGCGTTGTTCTAACGGGCGCTCTTAAGGCGAGTACAACGGATGTGGAGCGGTTGGTTTTGAGAACCACCTTAGAGCCAGATCCGAAGGAAAAAGAACGTCTGACTGGTGATTTGTATGAAGCGATAGATATAGTAAATGAGCAATTAGTCAAATTCGAGTCGATTACGATGAATGCGCAAGAACGAGAATATTATTCGAATATTGTCGCTAATTGGGGAAATTTCACAAGCGATGTTCCGTCGATCGTTGAATTGGTAAAAAACAATCAATTGGATCAAGCGCTCGTCATCTTTAATCAGATTCATCCTTTCTACCTAAGTATTGAGGAAACGCTGAATCACGCAGTCGATTATTATGAAGATGGGGAAAGGCAATCAAGCGCGCTATCGCTACAACTGTATCAATCTGGGAAATTATTTGTAATCATATTCTCGGGCATTGCTGTAGTGGTAGGCATTATTCTTTCTTTCTTAGCATCACGGAGTATTTATATCCCAATACAGTTACTAACTGAACAGGTAGATGAAATCTCGAGTGGGAACCTGACTGTCCCTAAACTGAGTATAAAAAATAGGGATGAGATCGGCACCCTGGCCACATCATTTAATCAGATGACAGAAAATTTACATAATTTAATTCACCAGGTTGGGATGACGACTCAACAAGTGGCGGCAGCGGCCGAAGAATTGACAGCGAGCGCGGAACAAACTGGGCAAGCGACAGAAAACATTACGATTGCCTTCCAAGAGATTTCCACTGGATCAGATAGACAAGTTTCTACGACAAGTGAAGCAAATACGGTGCTTACCGATATTTCTAATGGGATGGATCGTGTTCTTCAATCGATTCAGCTTGTCACAGATTCATCGGCTACAGCAAATGATAAAGCGACAATTGGGGCTAAGACGGTTTCAGAAACGATGGAACAGATGAACCTCGTGCAACAAACGGTTGGTGAAACCGCTCAAGTGATTCATACGCTTGGTAATAAATCGGATGAAATTGGTAAAATTGTAGAAGTAATTACCCAAATTGCAAACCAGACCAATTTACTCGCGTTAAATGCTGCGATTGAAGCAGCGCGGGCGGGAGAGCATGGGCGAGGATTTGCGGTTGTTGCCGATGAGGTAAAGAAGCTGGCGGAACAATCAGGAGAGGCAGCTGGCGAGATCAGCGAATTGATCAATGAAATTCAAGCGGAATCAATGAAAGCGGTTAAATCAATGGATCAGGGCACGAAAGTTGTGCAAGATGGGATTTCGCATGTGTTTGAAACAGGCAGCGCCTTTGATGAAATCGTAAATGCCATTGAGATAATTCTCGCGCAGTCTAAAGAGGTGGATCAAATTGTAGTCCAAGTCGATGATCTCTCCCATGAAATGGTGTCAGCGATGGAAGAGGTGACCGGGATTTCCCAACAGTCTTCAAGTAATACGCAAAATGTTGCAGCCGCTGCGGAAGAACAGAATGCTTCAATGGAGGAGATTAAATCATCAGCTACTTCACTTAGTCACATGGCTGAGGAGTTGGCGAGTTTGATAACCAAGTTTAAAGTATAGTCCACGACTGAAAAAGAAAAATAAAAAGAACAGTAATCGGAATTTAAGCCGGGCTGTTCTTTTTATTTTATGAATGCGATTAACATTGTACTGCGAAATGTCTTTTTGAGGAATGCTCTGTCTCTTTTGTAACATCCTCAATAATTTCGCCTCTTTTTAGAAACAAAATTCGATCGCCAAGTTTTTCCGCTTCTTGCTTGTCATGCGTTACAATAATAAACGGGATCTGCCAAATTTGATGCAATCTGAGCAACTCATCTTGACACTCGACACGCGTTTTTTCATCTAAAGCAGATAGGGGTTCGTCCAGCAGTAAAATAGAAGGTTCTGTTGCAAGCGCGCGCGCTAGCGCGACGCGTTGTTTTTCCCCTCCTGAAATCTGGCGGGGATATTTTTTTAGGAGATGTTCAATGCCTAATACATCGAGGATTTGATTAATCAAATTAACTTGCCTAGAATCCTTTTTCCTAACCCCGTAATGAATGTTTTTCTCCACCGACATATGCGGAAATAGGGCGTAATCTTGAAACAAGTAACCGATATTTCGTTGTTGTGTCGGTAGAGGGGGCTGGTGATCATGAAAGAAAATTTGCTCATTCAATCGAATTTCGCCAGTATCTGGCTTTTCAAGACCCGCGATACAATTGAGGATCGTTGTTTTCCCTGAACCGGAAGGGCCAAACAACACAACAATTTCATTATTCATCGTCCAACCTGTTTCAAGCGTAAAATGAGATAGCTTCTTTTTAATATAAACCTCTAACATACGCGATGGCCCTCCTCTTAATTGTTTTCCGCATATTTCCGTATTCTACTTTTCGTCCACCAATTTAACCACGTAATCGTACTGAATCCCAAAGCGACGATTATAATCACCCAAAAAGAAGCTTTCTCCATATGTCCACCTTCGACCGCAAAGTAAATCGCTACAGGAATCGTATCAGTTTTTCCTGGAATATAGCCGGCCAACATTAAGGTGGCTCCAAACTCGCCCAATGCTCTTGCGAAGGAGAGCACGAATCCTGATAGTAGGCCTGGCCAGGCGAGCGGAAAAGCAACGGTCCAAAATACGCGCCACTCTGAGGCGCCCATCGTGCGCGCCGCATTTTCTAATTTTATATCTAAATTTTCGAAAGAAGCAACCGCGCTTTGATACATGAGTGGGAAAGAAACGACAATGGAGGCGATGACAGCTCCAACCCAAGTAAAGACGATTTGATAGTCAAACCAGACAAGCAGCCACTTACCGATTAGTCCGTTCTTTCCAAATAAAATAAGTAAACCAAAGCCGACGACCGTCGGGGGCAACACAAGGGGAAGCAAGAAAAACGATTCTAGCATACTTTTTCCAAAAAATGTCCTGCGAGCCAACATGCGCGCAATAAATACTCCGCTAATAAACACAACGATAACAGAGATGCCCGCCACTTTTAACGATAATAACAGCGGTGTGTAGTCAATATTATCTGGGATCATCTTTTTTCGCATCTCCTCTTCATTTTGAAACTTTTATGTATGGGTCCAATAGGTTGATTTAACGGAACGGGTTTAGACGTTCCGTTAAATCGTCTAATCAATTTGATTAAATCTATAGTAAAAGGGGATTTACCTCGATTTATTTAAATCCGTATTTATTCAATACTTCTTTTCCTGCATCGCTTGTCAGATAGTCCAAAAATGCTTTTGCCAGTTCATCGTGGGATGTGTCCGCAAGTACCGCGCCAGGGTAAACGATGGGCGCATGCCATTCAGGATTCGATTCAGCAATGATAGTTACTTTGTCAGAGATGGAAGCGTCACTGGAGTAAACGACGCCGAGTTCCGCGTTTCCAGACTCAACATATGTAAGTACTTGACGCACATCGGACGCTAAAACGAGCTTGTCCTGCATCGGTTCCCATAAGTTCAAATGTTCAAATACTTCTTTTGTATAACGACCCGCAGGCACACTTTCAGGTTCGCCGATTGCAAAATCGCCAATCATAGCGGGATCAATTTCTTCAAAAGAACTGAGGTTCGACGGATTTTCCTTGTTTGTGATTAATACTAACACATTGTTTGTGAAATCGACACGTGTGTCCTTATCGATCAAACCTTGCTCTTCTAATCGATCCATATCCTTTTTACTTGCAGATAAAAACACGTCAGATGGCGCCCCTTGTTCAATCTGTGTCGCTAACTTTCCTGAACTTCCAGGGTTAATCGTTAACGTTGAACCAGGATGCTCACTCTCAAACACAGATTTGATCTCATTTAAAGCATCGGTCAAACTAGCTGCGGCGGAAATCATTAATTCGATGTTTTCAGCCGGAGCATCGGCGCCATCATTTCCTGCATCAGTTGATTGACCGCCGGAGCAACCGATCGGTACAAGCAACAAACCGAGTAATAGAAAATAAAGACTAAACTTTCTAAACATGATAACCTCCTTAAATTAGTATGGAATATAACTAGACATAACTAATTATAACTAGATCCATCTAATTGTAAAGTGTTTATTTTACGAAAAGTATTGTGAAGTATCGTAAAAAAGGGGACAATAGATGAAGCGTTAATTTTATGGAGGCTACTAAATGACTGAACATATTTCATATACGACAGAAGAGCTTGCCCAAATTTTAAAAGTATCTAAATTAACGGTCTATGATTTAATCAAAAAGGGAGAGTTGCCCTCCTATCGGGTTGGCAGACAGATGCGCGTAGATGCGCGTGATTTAGAAGCCTATATCGAAGCGGCCAAAACAGTTAAAAAAATTAAGACGGTTGGGCCATCGGTTACCACAGCTGCAGCCCCTACTTCGCAACCTACAAGGCAAGGCGTTCCATCTACCGCGAGACAGTTGATTATAAGTGGACAAGATATAAGTTTAGATATTCTAGCCAATCATCTGGAAAAGCAAAGCGGTTCGTTTCGCCCGTTGCGTTCTTATGTTGGCAGTCTGAATAGTTTAATAGCGATGTATTTAGGCGAGGCGGACATTGTGAGTACACATCTATTTGATGGGGATACAGGGGAATACAACGTTCCCTACGTAAAACGAATTCTTGTAGGTCACTCTTACACCGTTGTCAATTTGTTGTCGCGGTGGGCTGGTTTTTATGTAAAGCAAGGGAATCCTAAGAACATTCAGACATGGTCAGATTTGACAAAAGCGAATGCGCGGATCGTCAATCGTGAAAAGGGATCTGGGGTTCGAATTCTTTTGGATGAAAAATTGCGGATAGAGGGAATTTCTCCCGATCGGATTAAAGGATATGATATGGAAGAAACAAATCACGTTGGTGTGGCGACGCGAATCGCGAACGATCATGCGGATGTCGGAATTGGAATTGAGAAAACGGCGCAAATGGTTGGCATTGATTTTATTCCAATGATCGAAGAACGTTATGATTTGGTTATCTTAAAAACAGCAGAAAATCAACCGTTTATTCGCGCATTATTGGAAGTAATTCGTTCCGACGCTTTTCAGCAGGAAATTAACGCGCTTGGCGGCTACAACTTATCGCAAACTGGAAAAATCATCTACGAAACGTAAAGAGCCACTAGGAAGTGGCCTTTTTACTTGATTTAATAAATTGTTAATCTTTTATTTAGATCGATTCAAGAGCCGTTCATTATAATCAAGTTAGAGTAAGAGAGCCATTACAGCTTCTCAAGAGGAAAATATAAAAAAGAAGGAGCATTAAGATGAAACGTAGCAAAAAAAGAATGACAGCGCTCGCATTTACGGTCGGAGCCAGTTTGTTTATTTCCACGGCCTTTGCCGATGCGTTGCTCGGGTCCGGCTATGATCGACTGAAAACTTCCGTGAAAACGACGGCGGCGCAAATGGAAGAGGGTATGGACAACTATACGGTGGAGATGTTGGTATCGATCAAAGACAACGATCGAACGCTCGTTCAAATGTCGAATGTGATGAAAGAGGACCAAACGAAGCGGATGACCGAAAACGAATCTGTTACACAATATGGTAGCGGAAAGAGCGAGAGCCATTATATTTACAGCGATGTAAAACAAAGTATTTCGAAACATGGTTCCGAGAACAAATATTATGTCACTGATTATTCCGATGATCCAGAGCGGGAAATGTATCACATGTTCGACAACCCTTTTAAACAACAAGGGGCTCAAGAAATGGAGAAGATTATTGACGCGATGATTGGCAATTTAAAAGAACATGTCCAAGCTGAAGAGCGCGCGGAAGGCGGTAAATTGTACTCGGGTAGTTTATCTGCCACACAAGTGCCTGCGATCGTTAACGCTGTGTCTTCGTTTGGTGTGAAGCAATTTATACGCGATCAAAACCGTCATGGCGGGCCTGATATGAAAGTAGAAGAAATCGAGAGTGATATCTTCGTTAAAAAGGTGACAGGAACCGCGATTGAAAACAAGGCGGGTTTATTGGAACACCTGACGGGTGAAATCATATTGTCTGGAAAAGACAAAAATGGAGCGCAGCGCGAATTTTCCTTGCAAGTTGTGTTTAATTTATCGCAAATCGGAAGCACAAAGATTGCCGCGCCGAATTTAGCCGGGTCGGATGTTGAAACGGTCAGTAGTTACAATGGATTAAGCGCAAAGCATATTGGTACTTATAAAAATAACATCGTGATCGAAAAGGACGGGCAAATCGTGAAGATTGGTGAAAGATCGTTGCAAATTTCGAAAATAGAAGATAAAAACGTATCTGGAACCTATAAAGAAACGATCAAACCTGGTTTTGAAGCTGACTACGATGATCCTTATGAGTTTAGTTTCCAATATAAACATTCAGGTTCCATGCCGCTATTTACGTACACAACACCAACAGGAAAACAAGAGAATGGACAAATTCATATTAGCAGTGGGAAGCTCTATTTAGATCTAGGCGTAGAAAAAATGGATGAGCATTCCTACCGTTCCAACCAACGACAAAACTACGATCAGGAATTTAATCGCGTATTTGAAGAGTAATAAAACAACAGGCCCTCAGGTGATCATTCGCTTGAGGGCAAATCATGTAACAAAGAGAAAGGGGAGAGGTAGAGTTGGAATCGGATGTGAAAGCATTGGAGATTGTCGGATTGACGAAGATGTACAAAAACGGACGGGGAATTCAGGATTTGAACCTTTCTGTTGATCCAGGTGATGTATTTGGCTTCCTGGGACCAAACGGAGCGGGTAAAACGACCGCGATGAAAATGATGACGGGTTTAATCAAACCCGATCAAGGCGATGTGAAAATTTTCGGAACGAGTATTCTTGAAGATTATGTGGGGGCGATGCAACATGTTGGCTGCATGATCGAGACAGCAGAATCTTTCCCCTATTTGACGGCCTATGATAATTTGAAGCTGTTTGCAAATTTTTATCCGAACGTCGATCCGCAAAGAATCGATGAATGTTTGCAGCTGACAGGATTAATCCAGTATAAACAAGAAAAGGCGAGAGGGTTCTCGCTTGGTATGAAACAACGATTAGGGATTGCCGCCGCGATTTTATCGAAACCGAAATTGTTGATTTTAGATGAGCCGTTAAATGGGCTCGATGTTGAGGGTATGTTGGACATGAGAAAACTAATTAAGCGGCTGGCTGAAGAGGAAGGGACGACTTTTTTCATTTCTAGCCACTTGATTCACGATGTCGAGTTGACGTGTACGCGAATTGGTGTTGTTTATAGCGGACAGCTAATCAATATTGATTATACAAAAAACATCCTCGCGAACTATGCTTCATTAGAAAATTATTTTGTGAGCGAGGTGGACAGAAATGCCCGGGTTTAAAGCCGCCTTTTTAATTGAACTTGTCAAACTATCGAAAAAGAAGAAAATTATCGCGGCTGCGATCTTATCCATTCTTGCTGTCACCGTCGGTCAAGTTGCGGTCACGGTTATTAAACATGGCTTTGGTTTGCGCATTGTCGGCAGCGCTGAATTTCCTTTAGTGGTCTTATCCATTCTGATTTATACAATTTTACCTCTGTTTTCAACGTTTGTGGCGATTGACATGTTTAATGGCGAGTTTGCTTCGAACACGATGAAAATCTCATTAACGCGACCGGTTTCCCGATTTGGGGTCTTTAGCGCTAAAGTTTCAACACTCGCTTTGTTTATTCTTGCCAATCTTTTGTTTGTGATGATTATATCGGTTATTGCAGGATTACTGTTCAATCCATCAACAGCAGATTTGCTTGGTTTGACACGGGTCCTCTTTGCTTATCTGTCATCGTTTTTACCTGTTTTTATATTTTCTTTACTCGTTGTGTTTTTATCGAATTTACTGCGCGGCGGTTTGGCCGTTTTTTTCCTTTCTATTATTGTGTTCATTTTGTTTAACGCGCTCGGCATCGTTTTCGCCTCGTATTCCAGCTTTTTTATTACGAGTATGTTTGATTGGTATTCGCTGTGGATTTCGGAAACGATCAATGGTTTTAAAATTTTTAGACAGATTTTAATCATGTTGGGAAGTGGTATAATGTTTTTTACAGCAGGTTTCTATCTCTTTGATCGCAAAGAGATATAGAAAGGTAGTTTCTCTATGCAATTAACGAAGCGATTCTTTACGATGAATGTTTTGGCGGTGTTGATCTCTGTTGTGGCCACGGCACTGGCTGTGATAGTGTTTATTGCGGTATATACACGGGCGGTTGGTCCTGAAGCCATCGGGGGACAAGATCTGAAACGAATTTTGGAAGTTCGAGCGGAGCTTGCCAAATTAAAAAATGCCGCTTCAGGGCTTGAGTTTGAACAACTGTTAGAGCCGCAGCTGCAACACGAGTTGTCTGAACAAGTCAGAAATTCAGAGATCGATACCGTGATTTTTGAAAATCGGAAGTTAGTGTTTGCGAGCGGAAAATTCAATTCAATTGATCTGGAAAAAGCCTTGTTGTTATCAGACCACGCTTCTGAGTTCGAGACGATTGAAGTAGGTTCTAAAACGCGACTATTTGCTCGAACCGACTATGCGTTACCATCAGGCGATAAAGGAACCGCGCTGTTCCTAGCACCAGTCCAATTGGAAACAAAATTCTACCTTTATGTCGGTATTTTCACTGTTAGTTTCTTTTTACTCACCTTTTTTATCACTAATTTCATCGTTTCCTATCGTTTCGCCCGTGGATTTATTGGGCCTGTCGCTCGATTAAAAGATGCCGCCGTCAACATGAGTGAAGGAGACTTAAGCGGTGGGATTGCCGAGGAGGGCGAAGGTGAGGTCAGGGAATTATGCCGCTCACTGGAATCGATGAGAATTAGATTAAAAGAGTCGCTCTATCTACAGGAAAAATACGATGACAACAGGCGTTTTTTAATCTCTAGTATTTCACATGATCTAAAGACCCCCGTCACATCGATCCTTGGTTATATTGAGGGGATTATGGACGGCGTTGCTTCGACGCCAGAGAAAAGGAATGAATACTTGGCAACGGTTTGTTCAAAAGCGATGCTCGTCAATGCAATGATCGATGATTTGTTGCTGTATTCTAAATTGGATATGAATCAACTTCCATACCATTTTGAACAAACTGATCTTGCCGCTTATTTTGATGATTGCGTTGCCGATCATCGTTACGAATTCGAACAAGCGGGGCTTCGTTTGACGCTGGCCAATAAGTTGCAACAGCCGCTTACCATTCGAATAGATCGCGAAAGAATGAAGCGCGTTATTCAAAACATTTTAGACAATGCGAGGCGATACGCGGATCAAGAATGTGGAAAAGTGGAAATTAAGTTGCGAGAAACGAGGACTTCAGCAATTATTGAGATTAAAGACAATGGAAAAGGGATTCCTGAACAAGACTTGCCGCACATATTCGAGCGATTTTATCGGGCTGATTCCTCACGGCAAGGGGACGCCGGCAGTGGTTTAGGATTGGCGATCGCCAAACAAATTGTGGAAGGTCATGAGGGCAAGATTTGGGTGACGAGTCAAGCGGGGGAAGGAACGCGGATGTTAATTTCGTTGAAAAAGTGATAGTAAGGGTCGGGGATACGTATGAAAAAGATCTTAATCGTAGAAGATGATCATAGCATCGCTCAACTTCAAAAGGATTACCTGGAATTAAGCGGGTATGCTGTGACGCTAGCCCATACAGGTATAGAAGGGTTACAGATCATCAACGATGAATCGTTTCAACTTGTCATTTTGGATATCATGTTGCCGGAAGTCGATGGTTTTGAATTGTTGCAAACCATTCGCGCTAAAGAGGATATACCCGTTTTGCTCGTATCTGCTAGAGCTGAAGAGATTTATAAGATCAAAGGCTTTGGGCTTGGAGCCGATGATTATATTACGAAACCGTTCAGCTCAGGAGAGCTAGTCGCTCGCGCGCAGGCTCACATAAATAAATTTGAAAGAATGAAACAACGATTCGGAGGCAGACAAGATGGCGAGGGAATCTCGATAAGGGGCTTAGAAATTCAAAAAGAAGCGCGTAAAGTTCTCTTGAATGGGGAAGAAGTAACGATGGCGCATAAAGAGTTCGACGTGCTCTTTTTTTTGATCCAAAACGCGAATCGCGTGTATAGTAAGGAAGAACTTTTTGAACGAATTTGGGGGATGGATGCGTTAGGGGATGCCTCTACCGTGACCGTGCATATTGCGCGCATTCGTGAAAAGATAGAAGAGAACCCATCGAAGCCACAATATATTCGGACGATTTGGGGAGCAGGGTATAAATTTATCGTGTAAAATGAAGAGGGAGGACCTTTTGCTAAAAGGGACTTCCATTTTTTATTTCTATGAAGAGAGAAGGATCATCTATGAGAAATCAGGCAACGCGATCCATTTCGGATGTTCAAAAGACAGCCGGTTGGATGATGATCGCGGGAATTATTTTTATCGCCATGAATTTACGCTCTCCCTTAACCTCTGTGGGACCTTTAATTGGTTTTATAAAGCAGGACTTGGGCATCTCCAATACATTAGCAGGTATGATTACGACGTTACCACTGCTCGCGTTTGCCTTCTTTTCCCCGTTTGTGCCTCGCTTAAGTCAAAAATACGGCCTTGAGCGGATTATTTTCGTATCGACGTTTTTTTTGACGCTTGGCATTGTCCTGCGTTCCTTGTCAGGGATTACGGCGCTTTACGTTGGAACGGTAATCCTAGGGTTGGCGATCTCAGTTTCAAATGTGCTGTTACCAAGTCTCATTAAACGGGAATTTTCGGGAAAAATTGGTATGATGACAGGTGTCTACTCGATTTCGATGAATGTGCTTGGAGCGATTGCATCGGGTTTAAGCGTTCCTCTGGCGATTGGCGTCGGCCTCGGTTGGCGTGGAGCGTTAAGTGTGTGGGGGATGTTGAGTTTTGTTGCCTTATTCGTTTGGGGGGCTCCTCTTTTTTTTCGGAACCGAACACGCCGACAAAAGACAGGGCAAGCGGCGATTCATTCTGAGATTGATAAATCGAATGTGAATGTGTGGCGATCCAGATTAGCTTGGCAAGTAACGTTTTTTATGGGGCTGCAATCGATGGTTTTTTACATCCTGATCGCTTGGTTACCTGAGATTTTGAAAGTACGTGGGCTGAGCCCGGATCAATCTGGTTGGTTGTTGTCGCTAATGCAGTTATTTTTATTGCCATTTACGTTCATCGTTCCTATTGTCGCTGGAAGGATGGTCAATCAGCGGTTGCTCGTCATGATTAGCTTCGTATTGACTTTGAGCGGAACACTGGGCATTATGCTTGGGAGTATGCGGGTCACGGTTATCTCCATTCTCATTTTAGGGGTCGGGGCTGGTTTCTCATTTAGTTTAGCGATGATGTTTTTTGGATTGCGGGCCCGAAATGCGCAACAATCGGCTGAACTTTCAGGAATGGCTCAAGCGTTCGGCTACTTGTTAGCCGCGTCAGGTCCCGCTCTGTTTGGCTATGCTCGCGATGTAACAAACAGTTGGACAGCCCCTCTTATGATTTTAGTTGTTGCCTCGATCTTGCTTTTTATATTTGGGATGGGGGCGGGAAGAAATCGATATATAGACGATGTTTGAACGAAAAGTGCGCTTTATAATTTACAATAAAGCGTATTTTTTTCTCTTTTTCTACATTTTACGCTTGAAGGTCAGAGATAGTCAGTGTATAATAGAATCCATAAGGTCAAAGATGGTCAAGGACAAGGTTGAATGATCTGTTAAACGAGCCCGTTTTGTTACTTCTTGTACAGTCATTCAAGCTTGCTTGACGGAAAAGAAACTGCGCTGTCTGAAGACCTGTGAATTGATAGCGAAGTAAGATTGTAATTTATTTTTAAAAATAACAAATAACCAAGGAGGTCAGCAAATATGAAATGTCAACGATGTCAACAACGTGAAGCTCAAATTTATTTAAATGTTCAACTTAACCACCAACAACAAAAACTCCACATTTGCCAAACATGCTACGTTCAACTTCGGAATCAAGCGGGAGCTGGCCTAGGAAAAAATTCTCTCTCCAGCATGAATGATTTGTTTAAATCATTTGGATTATCTCCAATGAACATGAAGGGCAACTCTTCCGTCGCTGCGCCGAGCGCGTCTGTTGAACAAGCGGGGGGAATCTTAGATGAGCTTGGTAACAATCTAACCGATCGAGCAAAGGCAGGGCTGATAGACCCTGTAATCGGTCGCGAAGAGGAAATTGAGCGTGTGATTGAAGTTTTAAATCGACGCAATAAAAACAATCCCGTCCTTATCGGTGAGCCAGGGGTTGGGAAAACTGCGATTGCAGAAGGACTAGCCCTGCAAATTGTAGAAGGGAATGTTCCATCTAAATTAATTGGCAAGATCGTTTATACACTGGATGTTGCCTCGCTTGTGGCCGGAACAGGAATTCGTGGTCAGTTTGAAGAAAAAATGAAAGAAGTCATTAACGAACTGCAAGCGCGCCAAGATGTGATCCTGTTTATCGATGAACTTCATCTATTGGTTGGAGCCGGTAAAGCGGAAGGTTCGATGGATGCAGGCAATATTTTAAAGCCGGCATTAGCGCGGGGTGAATTGCAGGTCGTCGGAGCGACAACCCTTGACGAATATCGTCAGATTGAAAAAGATGGGGCTCTGGAGCGTCGTTTCCAACCTGTCATTGTGAGTGAACCAACAATTGATGAAACAGTAGAGATTTTGAAAGGACTCCGTTCGAGATATGAGGATTACCACCAGGTGTCATACTCGGATGATGTGTTGCGGGCTTGCGTTGAATTGTCTGATCGATACATTCAGGATCGTTTTTTGCCAGACAAGGCGATTGATCTCGTCGATGAAGCAGGTTCTAAATTAAATTTACAGGTAGTAAAGCCAAATAGTGATGAAACACGAATTAAGCTTAATGCTGTAATAAAAGAGAAGGAAGCGGCGATCGAACAAGAAGATTTCGAAAAAGCGGCTCGTTTACGTGACGAAGAGACCCGGCTGTTGGATAATTTAAATCAAACCGATGTAGAGACGCCGAAAGCAGCTGTTCAAATCGAACATATTCAGGACTTAATTGAACGAAAAACTGGGATTCCTGTTAAAAAACTGCAACAAGATGAACAATCTAAAATGAAAAATCTTGCTGAATCTCTAGGTGGGAAGGTAATTGGTCAAATGGAGGCGGTTGATCATGTGGCGAGAGCTATCCGTCGCAGTCGGGCAGGTTTTAAACCAAAGCATCGCCCAATCGCATCCTTCCTTTTCATCGGACCGACTGGGGTGGGTAAAACCGAATTAAGTAAATCATTGGCGGTAGAACTATTCGGCTCGAAGGATGCGATGATTCGATTAGATATGAGCGAATATATGGAGAAGCATTCTGTCTCTAAATTAATCGGTTCGCCTCCTGGTTATATTGGACATGAGGAAGCTGGACAGCTGACCGAGCAAGTGCGTCGTAATCCCTACAGCATCATCTTATTAGATGAGATTGAAAAAGCCCATCCTGATGTACAAAATATGTTTTTGCAAATCTTAGATGATGGTCGTCTGACAGACAGTCAAGGCAGAACGGTTAATTTTAAAGAAACCGTAATTATTGCGACGAGTAACGCAGGTTCAAGCGAGAGACAAGTAACGGTCGGCTTTGGAGCGGATGAAGAACAAAATCAAACATTCATTTCTAGCCTAGATCGTTACTTTAGACCCGAATTTTTAAACCGCTTTGATGGAATTATTCGTTTCCGTCACCTTGATCAAGAAGACCTTGTGGAGATCGTTGATATCATGCTTAAAGAAGTCATGGCTAATATGAAGCAACAAAACATTGCATGTCAGATTACGCAACGGGCAAAAGAGAAATTAGCCGAGCTTGGCTACGATCCTCGATTCGGAGCTCGTCCATTGCGTCGAGCGATTCAACAACACATTGAAGACAGCGTGACCGATCTAATACTTGATCAAGACAATGTTCAATCAATTGAAATCGATGTTATCAATGATCAGCTACAAGTAAAAAAAATAGAATAGTTAGTGTAACGAGCAGATGAGTAAAAACTCATCTGCTTTTTTAAAAGGGAAATTAACGGTCATTGGGACCCAGACACAAATTGTTAATGGCCCCTATATTCTGTAGAATGATGGTGTGGTCTCAGCTGAAGAAAGGAGATTTTCGTTGGGCGATCAGCCCCTAATATTGACCTACGCGATAAAATATGGTATTAAATATACAGGGGTTAGCGCTCGAGTATCTAGAGTGCTAACAATATACATAAACTGAAAGGAGTACATAAGATGACTGTGAAACAACAATTTCAAGCAGAATCAAAACGATTGTTAGAAATGATGATTCACTCGATCTACTCGAACAAGGAGATATTTTTGCGGGAATTAATTTCCAATGCGAGTGACGCGATTGATAAAATCTACTATAGAGCATTGACCGATGATTCGCTCATGTTTAATAAAGATGACTATTTTATTCGAATTGAAGCGGATCAAGCAAACAAAACATTGAAAATTACCGATACTGGGATTGGGATGACCAAGGAAGAGTTGGAAAACAATCTTGGTGTGATCGCAAAAAGTGGCTCGCGCGCATTTAAAAGTGAAAATGAGTTAAAAGATGGCTACGATATAATCGGTCAATTTGGGGTTGGGTTTTATTCCGCATTCATGGTTGCCGATGAAGTGACGGTGATCAGTAAAGCGTTGGGAGCAGAGACCGCCTATAAATGGCACTCCGATGGAGCGGATGGATTTACAATTGAACCGGCTGAAAAAGCGGAAGTCGGCACGGAAATTACATTAAAAATCAAAGAAAATACGGAAGACGAGCAGTACGAGGAATATCTCGATGAATATCGGGTGCAATCGATCATTAAAAAATACTCTGATTTCATACGTTACCCGATTAAAATGGATGTAACAACCAGTCGATTAAAAGAAGGCACTGAAGATGAGTTTGAAGAGGTTACTGAAGAGCAGATCATTAACAGTATGGTTCCGATCTGGCGCAAAAATAGAAACGAACTGACCGATGAGGATTATGAAAATTTTTACACGGAAAAACACTACGGGTTTGATAAGCCTTTAGCGCATGCGCACATTAGCGTGGATGGGGCGATCCGCTATAATGCGATTCTTTATATTCCTGAGAAAATGCCATTTGACTTTTACACGAAGGAATATGAAAAAGGTTTGGAACTGTATTCTAGCGGTGTCTTAATTATGGACAAATGCGCGGAATTGCTTCCAGACTACTATAGTTTTGTAAAAGGGATGGTCGACTCTGAGGATTTATCTCTGAACATTTCGCGTGAAATATTGCAACAAGATCGTCAATTAAAAGCAATCGCGCGTAATATTGAAACGAGAATTACGAACGTATTGAAGAGCTTGTTAAAGGATGATCGCGAGAAATATGAAACATTCTTTGAAGCATTCGGTAGACAGCTTAAATTTGGCATTTACAATGAATATGGCGCAAACAAAGATAAGTTGCAAGATTTACTTTTGTTCCATTCCTCCAACGAGAAGAAATTGGTTTCTCTTGATGAATACGTTGAGCGGATGCCGGATGAGCAAAAATATATTTACTATGCATCAGGCGATTCCATAGATCGAATTGAAAAAATGCCTCAAACAGAACTCGTTGCCGATAAAGGGTACGAAATCTTCTATTTCACCGATGAAATCGATGAATTTACGATTCGTATGCTAATGAACTATAAAGAAAAAGAGTTCCGATCAGTATCAAGCGGCGATCTCGGAATTGAGACGGATGACACAGACCAAACAGAGACAGATGATCAGGAAAATAAAGAGTTGTTTGAATCAATGAAAGAGATCTTAGCAAGCAAAGTGAAAGATGTTCGTCTTTCGAAACGACTGCGTAGTCATCCTGTCTGCATAGCGACAGAAGGGGAGATGTCGATTGAGATGGAAAAGATCCTAAATTCATTGCCGAATAACCAACAAGTCCAAGCCGACAAAATTTTAGAAATCAATCCAAACCATGAAGTTTTCGCGGCGTTGAAAACAGCCTATGAAAATGATCAAGATAAATTTAATTTATATACAAACGTGTTGTACAATCAGGCGCTATTAATTGAAGGGCTGCCTGTGGAAGACCCTCTTGAATTTACGAACAACATTTGCAAAATTATGGTTTAAATTGAAAAGTCATTCCTTCTGTCTTAGAGGGATGGCTTTTTTAATTGACAATAATTATCAATTAGGCTATCCTTCTAATTATGATAATGATAACTATTATCACTTGTAGCGCATAAGATTTAGAAGGAGTTGATGCAGCATGTCGTCACAGAATTTATTCACGTTTCGCGTTTATGATGAAATGATTCATCGGAAAATTTCATTTCGGGTTGCTAATTTACAACAAGATACCCAAAGACTTCATCTTTGGCATCAACAAAGTCATCTGATTCCATTTTGGGGACAAAATTTCTGCTTTTTAAAATATAGACAACATTTCCAAATGCTACTTGCAGACCTTCATCGCGCGTTATGGATCGGCTACTTAGACAATGAAGCGATGAGTTATTGGGAAACGTATTGCGCCCAAGTGGATCTTATAGGTGAACATTATGAAGTGGAGTCGGGGGATCGAGGGATCCGGGTTTTGTTCGGACCGCAAAAATTTTTAGGAAAGGGATATGCTCTTCCGTTGTTAAGGGCGATGATTGCTTTTCAATTCCACCGTCACTCGAGCGCAAATAAGATCGTGACAGAGCCAGATATTCGAAATGAAAGGGAGATTCAACTTTTTGAACAATGTGGATTTGAACCGCAACAAGAAATCGTGTTACCAGGTAAACGAGCTCTCTTGATGTTCTGTCGACGCGATTCATTTTTCTATAGGTGGAGGGGGATCGACTATCTTCAAGACCTTTTCAAGCATGAACAGCAGGTATGATTGTATCGTTAGCTTTCATTCCTTAACTGAACAGGTTATTACGTTATAACTAATGGGAAATTTGACAAAAGCTGCTCTTTGTCAAAGAATCAATTCTAATCATATGGTAACCTTCTGCCAATAATAAAAAAGTCCGAGAGAAGGTTTTCAACGCAACCAAATAGGTTAAACCTTTCCCCTCGGACCATTTGTGCCAACAAGCGCCGTTACATATCGTAAAAGATGAAGACCTCAGTCACGGACCTATTATAATAACGGAGCCCTAGCTACAATTTTCTAGTTCATTTTTAAAACATTAAAAAGCAAAAAACGTGGATACATCAAAAAAGAACGAGCAGACCCTACTTTGTTAAGTAGTCCTCTTAATCTTTTCTTTTTATTGAAGGAGATAGGACAACTTGTCCAATCGGAGCAGAGATAATCTCGCCATCTTTCATGACGGTATGTCCGCGCACAATCGTAGCGACAGGATAACCTTTGATTTCCATGCCATGATAACCACTGTTCTTTGATTTACTGTGTAATTTTTGGCGGTCGATGACGCCCGTTTTGTTCATATCAACGATGGTGAAGTCGGCGTCAGTGCCAATGACAAACGACCCTTTTTGCGGATAAATTCCGTACTGCTTCGCCGGGTTTTCGGAACATAAGGCAACGATCTGCTGTAATGTTAATCGACCTTCAGAGACAGCGTTAAGTAGAAGAGGGATGATCGTTTCCACGCCAGCCATTCCCGCAGGGATTGACCACAAGTCACCTGTTTTCTCTTCAATTGTATGTGGGGCATGGTCCGAACAAACAATGGTTAATACCCCGTCTTGCAGTCCTTGCCAAATACGTTCTTGGTCCGCGCGGTATTTAATGGGAGGGTAAATTTTCATCATCGGGCCGATCCGTTCGTAATCCTCATTGGTCAGGAATAAATATTGAGGACATGTTTCCGCGGTGATTGGCAATCCTTGTTGTTGCGCCTGTTCGATCAAATCAACCGAATCTCCCGCGCTAACATGTAATATATGTAATCTGGCCCCTGTTGCTTCAGCAAAGGAAATTCCCGTGGCCACCGTTACTTTCTCCGCCAACGGAGGTCTACCTTCTAGAAACGCATCATAGTCGGTTCGCCCGCTATTGGCCACATTTTCAGTGAGCGACTGCATTAAATCATTATTCTCCGCATGAATTGCAAACACTTTGCCTGTTTTAGCAACTTCATCAAAGATCATATACACTTGTCCATCATGTAGGGGAGGGATGACGTCAGGCATACCTGGCGTGTAATTGTATTCTAACTGATAGGTCTTACTGTTAATGGCATAGCCCCAAAAAAACTTAAAACCAATCACGCCCGCTTCATTTAGTCCCTGCAATTCCTTATTATTCAGATCCCCTAAACAAATGGCCCATAACCCAAAGTCAACATGGGCTTTCGGCGTTAAGTTGTCGACTTGGGCGTGGAAGCTTTCAGCGCTGTTAATGGTGCGCTGCGTATTCGGCATATCAAATACGGTCGTAATCCCGCCGGCCGCTGCTGCCTGTGTGGAAGTAAAGAAATCTTCTTTGTGCGTCGGACCTGGATCGCGAGAGTGAATATGGGTATCCATTAGTCCTGGGAGGACGTAATATCCCGTTGCATCTATTTCTTCATTGGCGCCACCTTCCAATAGTTCTTGCGAAATCGCCGCTATTTTTCCATCTTTAATGTAAATATTAGCAGTAAATTCGCTTTGTGAAGTAACAAGCGTTCCGCCTCGTATAATCTGATCCCATTTCATTTGAAATCCGCCTTTCTCACCAATTCCAATCATTGTTTTTTGTTCCTCTTATTATACAACAATCCAACTTGTTCCGCTTCAGCTAAAAGAGGGAAGGCTCCTGTGAACCTTCCCTCCGTTAATTATTCTTTATCCTTCACGGTGGATGCTTTGAATGACGGAATTATCATGTTGTCGGCTGGTTCGCCATCATCCAATACGAGTTGATCATCTTCTTCGAAGAAGGAGAAGAGTTGATTTGTCATCAGTTCCAAATCCAAATTTTGCAACGCGAACCCCATCTGACCAGATAGTTCTTCGATTGATTTCTGCATCGATATATGATGCTCAATTGCCAATGAACACCATTCCTCAATCGTGATTCCCATCTCCAAAGCTAATGCTTCTAATTCAAATTTTGATTGTTTATTTAATTCTATTGTCACTTTCATTGTACTCATCTGAATACCTCCTCATTTAGCTCATGATCAGTTTATTCTGGGCGGGTTAGTCCTGTTAATAAATTGTTTCCGTTATAAGAATTGAGCAGAAGAAACCTATCAACGAAGACAATTTCAAGATTAAAAAAGCTGAGCGCTGTCGAATGGTGGAAGGAGTTAGTTAATCGACTGTTTAAATTATTTTCAAATTCGACAAAATGAGGCAGTGAATAAAACGCTTCATATTTTTTGAAATGATAAATTCCTAATGGAACGAGTGAAGAGAAGGAAAAGCTTGATTTTATAAGATGGAATCTGATAGACCCGTTGGAGTAGAGTTGGTTGATGAAGCTGGAAATCCTCCAGTTTATAGGTGTTCTAGCGTTGTTTTCAATAAAAAAGTCGAAATAAGGCACGAGTTAGTTAATCGACTAATTAAAAATAACAAACTTTCGACATACCGTTTATGGGTTGAATTATACCGAGTGTACCTGTATGATAATACCTAGGATACCGATGCCTAGATATTCGATGTATAGGAGGGAAAAGATGAAAATTAATAAAGAGCTCCTGAAAGGAAGTACGGTGATTCTGATTTTAACCCTTTTAAATGAGCGACCAATGTATGGTTATGAGATGATTAAAGAGATCGAAAAAAGTTCGGGTGGGATTTTTTCATTTAAAGAAGGAACGCTGTATCCAATCTTACACGGGTTGGAGACGGACCAGTATGCCGAATCGTTTTGGAGTGAACAAGAAGGGACCCGCAGAAGAAAATACTATCGGATTACAGATAAAGGGAAACGACAACTCAAAGAAAAGAAACAGGAATGGGTGACATTTCGAACAGCGCTAGATCATGTCATTGGAGGTGGTCATGCGTGAGTTACTCGGATCCGAAATTGACTCATTACATCCAAGACGTTTGTAACCAAATAAAATGCAAAGAAGTTCATGCTGAGATACAAGAGGAATTGCGAAGTCATATTGATGAAATGGTCGATGATCTCATTGAAGAAGGAATGCCCCAAGCGAAAGCGATCGATAAAGCGATTGAGCAAATGGGTGATGCGAGCCTGATTGGCAAGCAATTTCACCAAAGATACAAACCGAGAATGGACTGGTCTTTATTAGGGATGGCGCTCGCTTTGATCGGGGTTGGATTGCTGGTAATGTACTCAATCGAGCATAGTCAATCGAGCGGGATTCATCAAACTTCGTTAGTTTTAAACAAAGCAGTTGCGGCCGCTATTGGGATCGGTATCGCAGCATGTATATTCTTTTTTGATTATCGAAAGCTGCAGAAATATTCCTATTACCTTTATTTTGGTTCACTTTTCATTCTTTTTCTATCCTTCGTTTTTAGAGGAGGCTATATTAATGGAGTACCGAGGTGGGATATCGGTATTGCAAAAATAAACGCAATACATTTGAGCCCTTATTTATTCGTCATTGCATTATCTGGAATTTTGGTCCAATGGGATTGGGGAAAGCTGGACTCTGTTTTTAAGATATTACTACTCATGTTTACGCCCTCGATCATCTACTTATCTACAAGGGATCTTAATTCTTTGTTTCTTTGGACTGCTTGTTCTTTAATTGTTTTCTTTGCATCTTTAGCCACTCGAAAACAGAAGTGTATAGTAGTATCATCCCTCATTGTAGGATTGGGATTAATTGTTGCTTATATTGTTGCAGAGCAATCTTATCCTAGCAAAGATCCATCAAACTGGATTTACATTCAAATTAAAGAAGCGTTTTCATCTGCGGGGTGGTGGGGACACGGGCTTACTTCCGCCCATGAACAATTACCTTATGCCCATACGGATTTTACTTTTACATATTTTGTTTACGCATTTGGTTGGGTGGGCGGAATTTTGCTTTGCGGATTGGTGACTCTATTTTTGTTAAGAATGGTTCGCATTACTAAGCAAGTTCGTGATCCGTTTGGTCAAATCTTGACTAAGGGATTGATTGTGATTTTCGTCGTAAAATTTATGCGCACAATTTTAATGTCACTTGGATTGTTGCCTGAATTCGGGAATGGTCTGCCATTCATTAGCCACGGCGGTACCGAATTTTTATTGCAAATGATGGCGGTGGGGTTGATTTTGAGCATTTATCGCAGAAAAGATTGGGTTTTAGCTGATTGAAATAGCCGATATTTTATACATTTTGTAGGGAATCGGCTCTTCATGTTTACATTGTAGCCCTCTTTCCATTAGTGAATTTCCTAAAAATAGATAATAATCATCTTACAAGCGCACAATAGGATAAATCTTAGCTACAGAATGAATGGAGGATTACATGATTAAAAAAGTGGGACTTCTCTTTTTGGTCATTCCTATTGTTGTATTTAATTTAACTATGACAGCTTTTTCAGAAGATATTCCTAGTCAGGACATTGAAAAGCCTTCGGTAAATGGCGATTCTGAAGTCGATGAGATTCGTAAAAAAATGAACTTTAAAACATTTACACCTCAACTTGAGTCTAAATGGCTATCCAATGTTAAGGTGGAAAGTCGAAACATTGATGAAATTCCGGATACTTTTATCCTCACCTATCAGGATCACCAGCAATCAGAACTGTTACACATCCGTCAAAGAGAAGCGCCTGAAAGTATGAGCTACATTCAAGATCAGGGGGAAATAGTTAATATAAGTGGAAACGATGGACGCTTGTTATCGGACGGAAAGTTCTACTGGTTGCAATGGATTCAAGACGGTACTTTATTGTACATGTACAGCGAACGATTGACAAAAGACGACATGTTAAATACCGCCCGTTCGATGCAGTAACGCGCATCTGAAGTCGGCCTCTTCATATAGAGGTCGATTTTTTTGATTCAACAACGTAATAAATCCGCTAAAATTCGACTTTAGCAATACTTATGAAATAAACATTGATCTGCCTAGTTGAAACAATGTTAATCGATCTTTATAACATTGTAAGGTAATTGCGAAAAATTCCTGAAATAAAATGGATTTAATCCGCTTACAATGCAGAATTTTCAAAAAACGGTTGACAGATGTTTCTGTGCGCTTTACATTGGATATAGACAACGAGTTCCTAAACATACTAAAAATTGTAAAAAGGAGGAAGATATTCTAGTTGGTTTTGGTTAAAGCGATTGAGCCAAATCGCCGTGGTGTTAGAGAACTTTAGGGATACGAATACAAAAATTGGGAGGGGTCAAATCATGTTAACACTTGATAAGAAAAATCTAAAAGCAGCGATTGGTAAGGATACAAAATTACATTATCTACCGGCTAATCCAGCAACCGTACACTGGGGATACTTCTCAAAAGATTTACCACCTGTTTTAGAAATCAACTCAGGCGACCTCGTTTACGCGGAAACGATTACGCACCATGCGGGTTATGCTCCTGATCTTTTGTTAGATGATGTGAGCAGAGAGATTTACGAATCAATTCCATATGAGGATAGAAATCCGGGTTCACACTTGTTAACAGGGCCTATTTACGTGAAAGACGCTAAACCAGGCGATACGTTACAAGTTGAAATTTTGAAATTAAAACCGAGAATGCCGTACGGTTCCAACGTACTAGCGCCGTGGGGATACTTATTTAAAGAATTTAATGAGGAAACGCGTGTCGTGATCTATGAACTAGATGAAGAAGAGCAATGGCTCACAGCAAAATTTGCTTACGATTACCCAGGGGCCTATACAGTGCGCGGGAAAATTATCGAGCCAGATACGGTTGAGCGTGTGCCTGCGTTAGAAAACATGCAAATTCCAGCCCGCCCACATATCGGTACACTCGGTGTTTGTCCAGCGGAAGAGGGCAAAATTAGCACGGTTCCTCCAGGTTTGCACGGCGGTAATGTGGACAACTGGCGGATTGCGGAAGGAACAACGATGTACTATCCGGTATTCAATGATGGCGCTCTATTATCGATCGGAGACTGTCACTTGGCGCAAGGGGATAGTGAAATCGGCGGAACTGCGGTAGAGGCTTCGATGGACTGCTTAATTCGCGTGACATTGCGCAAAGATTTCAGCGCGAAATCTCCTGTTTTGGAAACGGCTTCAACATGGGTGGCGCACGGGTTTGATGTAGATTTGAACGTGGCCATGCGTAATGCTTCTAACGAAATGCTAAACTTTGTTCAAAATTACTATGGTCTATCCCGTTTTGACGCGTATTCGTTCATGAGTGTTGCGGCTGACTTCGGGGTGACACAAGTGGTTGACCACAAGTTAGGGGTCCATGTTACGATCCCAAAACAAGCTTTAAAACCAACTAGAAGATCTTAGTTAACCAACTAACTCTGATGATATAAAGAACCCCTCCTGTTACGATCTCCGAAAGGAGGGGTTCTTACACATTACAAACTTGACACAATGGCGAGAGAGTCGTCTGCCTATTATTTTCAGAAAGTTATAAAGAGTGGGAATATTAAATGTGGGTAAGGGAAATGAGGAGGAGTTTATGGGTATTGATATGACGCAAGTCGGTCTTCCGGATTTGTCGATCCTCACATGGGGACTGGCTGCTCTCCCGGTTATTGTTGTACTGACGTTAATGATGGGTTTCAAAATGAGCGGCGCTCGCGCCGGTGTGATTGCTTGGTTGGTGGCGTTAGCGGTTGCGTACTTTACGTTTGGCGGTGGAATTGAAGTTGTTGCAAGTGGCACAGCGAAAGGGCTTTGGACGACCATCTTTGTCCTGTTTATCATTTGGTCTTCGATGTATATGTATAACATTGTTGACTTAACGGGCAGTTTCAAAGTGATTGCCGCCACGTTTACAAAATTAACAAACGGAAATAAAATGTTGCAATTGTTGATTTTGGGATGGGCCTTCCCCACGTTTGTTCAAGGAGTATGTGGATTCGGTGTTCCGGTTGCGGTTGCGACGCCGTTGTTGATTGGTCTTGGCTTTAGCCCGATTACAGCGGTGGTAACGACCTTGCTCGGACACTCCTGGGGAATCACGTTTGGTTCGCTTGGAGCATCTTACTCGGTTTTACTATCTTTAAGTCCGGTTGAAGCGGCTCCGATGGCGTTTTGGGGCTCGATCTTTATCGCTTTCGGCGGTGTGATTACAGGATTCTGTATTTTACACAACTATGGTAAAGGCGCGGCGCTTCGAGAAGGAACAGTAGCTGTTCTTTTCTTATCCATTGTAATGGGACTTGCGCTGATTGCCACTTGTTTCGTTTCACCAAACGTTGGTTGTTTTGTTGCGGGAGGCGTCGGGTTGATCGCGGGAAGCTTTGTCTTGCCGAAATTTAAAGCCTACCGTCCTGCAGCGGATGCTCCGCCATTGAAAGAGGACCCCGAAGTTGCGGGGAAGTCTTTTATAGACGCATTCTCGGCTTATATCATTTTGATTGTCGTCGTGTTTGCTGTTTACTTAATCGCCCCAGTCAAAACATTTTTGGATCAGTTTCAGTTGGGTCTCCCGTTTATGGAAACAGTTACCTCCTTTGGTTACGCTCAAGAGGCGGCGGCTAAATACTCCGCTCTTAAAATTTTAACAACACCAGGCACCTTGATCGTCGTCTCTTGTATTCTTGCTGCTGCATACTACAAATCAAAGGGTTTCCTACCGCAAGGGGCATTTAAAACAGCCTGGGAAAGAACATTGAATCAGTCTTTGGGAGCAACAGCTACGATCATTTCGATGACGATGATGGCCGTATTGATGACGGCAAGCGGGTTGACCACATATTTAGCTTACGGAATTGCCGTAGCAACGGGCTCGCTGTTTCCATTGTTATCTCCGTTCATTGGTATTTTGGGAGGATTCGTGACAAGCTCGGGGACGTCTTCCAACATCTTATTTACCGGATTGCAATATGAGGTGGCAACGATCTTGAGCATCTCAGCAACGATTATTTTAGCTGCTCAGACAACGGGCTCATCGCTTTCTAACTCGTTTTCTCCAGGTAATGCGGCCTTAGGAGCTGGTGTTTCTGGCTTGTCGGGTCAAGAAGGCGAAATATTAAAAGTAACGCTCGTCTATAACATTGTACAGGGCTTACTCGTTGGTATTCTCGCGTTTGCTCTGATCGGACTCGGAATGGGTCTCTAGGGCAGATGGCTTGCGCTTTCAATTGTTGCAGCATACAGTTGGAAGCGCAAGTTTTTTTGCATGAGAATTGATAGGTTAGGAAATTTCTTTTTATGAAAAGGGGGCTTAGAGGAGCCTCTTTTTGCGATGGTTGGGTCAAACAGTCACGGGTAAAATCGCCCTGCACCTTTTTTGCTCACTAGGATTTAACATAGATAAACAATATATCAGTAGAGATACACTTTTCCCTCGTGTCCAGTTGACGGTCCCTGATGCCGATTCAAAACTCAGGAAATCCTTTAATAAAGTCACGAAAAGCGCCACTATTCTCACGAACTCCCGCGCTAAACTCACGAAAATCTCACTTATTCTCATCTTCCGGTAATGATTACAAACAAGTTGCTAGTATGTTACAATGGGGTCCAAATAATCTAGAATCTGTGGTACCTGCAGTAAGGAGCTAGAATGATGTTTTTACGCGAAATTGAGTTATTAAAGGATAGAATTGAAGATGCTCATTCCTATCCCTTCACGATTCCAACCATCCAAACGTTAACTTCCATTGTGTTGGCGGAGCCTGTCTCGTTTTTCATCGGGGAAAATGGGACTGGAAAGTCGACTTTGCTTGAGGCGATCGCGTATCAATGCGAATTTAATACTGCTGGCGGCGGGGTCAATAATACCTATGAGGTTAATTCCACTGAATCTTCGCTAGGAAACTATCTCCGTCTTTCTTGGTTACCTAAGATAAAACAAGGTTTTTTCCTTAGGGCGGAAAGCTATTTTCAATTTGCTTCCCATCTAGATCAACTTGCGGAAGAAGACCCTACATTTCAATATCACGGTTACGGCGGAAAATCATTGCATGAACAGTCTCACGGAGAATCCTTTTTAAGTTTGTTTTTGAATCGATTTGGTTCACGAGGAATCTACCTATTAGATGAACCCGAAGCCGCGTTATCTCCTGCGAGACAACTCGCTTTCTTAAGATTAATTCATCAGCTTGTACAAACGAGGAAGGCGCAATTCATCATTGCCACCCATTCACCGATTCTACTTGGTTATCCGAACGCTCATATTTTTAGTTTCGACGAACAAGCGATTGAAAAGATTGAATACGAGGATACAGACCATTATCGGATTACAAAAGGTTTTCTAAATGGAAGGGAGCGGTACCTGCAGGAACTGTTTCGTGCCGATTATGATGAATAACCAAATAGACTAATTAGAATGGGGGTAATGCAAATTGATAAGAAGTATCTGGATAGTTAGCGCCGTCTTTTTATTGCTTGTAGGTTGTCAGGATCAGGGGCAAGGTCCAGGGGATCTCAATCCCATAAAACAAAGCGGCCCCCAAGCGGAAATCGACGGTGTTGAAATGAAGCTTGAATTAGATAAAGCGACGTATGCGGAAGATGAAATGGTTGTGGCTGTTGTGACGATAACGAATCATAATGACGAATCGCAGCCGATCACGTTGATCGTTGACGATGGCCTGGCATGGGAAAGTTATGCGCTTGCCCAGCACCAAGCAGAAAAATGGTTTGGGAATTTTCAAGCTGTAGATAAGATAGAGGGAAAGCAAGGGGGGGGTTCCGATAATACACGGGTGTATACGTTGGAACCGAACGAGATCCTTGAACAACATTTTGAGTGGGACCAGCGAGTGACCGACTTTGTGATTGATTATGAATCTGATTTAAGGCAACAACAGATCCCGGGTCCGACAGGAAAATATGACATTAAAGCTCTAGTCATGATTGGTGATGTTACCGCTATTCCAGGCGGTAACGTAGATGAGATGACACAACAATTCGACGCGCTGCCGCAGCTTGCGGTTCAGTCATCGGTTGAAATCTTGGGCGATCGAAAAGTGATGGGTTCAGAACAGGCTAAAGCGTTAGTGTTAGCTGATAAAAAAGCAGGCGAGTGGTACCGCGCTCATTCTTATGAAGAACTTGTCTGGAAAAGACGCGGTGACTGGTATCAGAAAGATGTAGACGGTAGCGATGTGAAAATTACGAAAGAGATGGCCGAACAACTAAAAGGTCTGGCGCCCCGTCTCGCAGGGGGGAAACGGACGGATGATACGTTGACATTGGAATACGGAGCGACACTTGGCGATGCGCCCCACAGTATGATTGTCGAAATCGATACCGTCAAAAATAACGTAGCCGCCGTCACTTTTAAAGAGTGATTGGGAAAGGCAGCCCGACGCAGGGATGCCTTTTTTTAGTTTATATTAAGCGGAATCGGACCATGTATCATCTTTAAATTTGGCGCAAAATTAGGTATGATAAGGCATTATGTTGGCTTATTTAGGGAGGGTAATAGGATGAGAAAGTGGATGATGTTTGTTATGGCGGGTGTGATTGCTTTGTCTGTAACAGGATGCCAGGAAAAAGGACCCAGCAATGAACCACAAGGGGAACGGCTAATGCTAGATAAGGAATACACGAATTCATTTGATAGCTATAAGCTAGATTTACCGCAGGACTGGGCTCGTGTGGAAATTTTGGAAGATGAAGAGGAGCGGACAACCGTTTTTATTTTTCCTTCAGAAGATCCAACAAAACAACAAGCGTTGATGACAATCATCGGTATGAGCGCTGCGGAATGGGATGCGATTAAAGCAGAAGGGAAGCCATCATTGACGCAGTTTAAAGAAATTAAGGAACATGAAGGCAGCTACTACATTCTCTTGACCCCATTGGATCAGGTATTAGAGGGCGAAGAATTAGAGCGATACGAACAAATGGTGAAGCAAGTCCCTGTCATCGTGGCCGGGATGCATTTTTAACGCGCGTGTATTCAAGATTGTGTTCAAAATAGACGCGAAATCCCTTTTGTACTTTATACAAAGTCAAAAAGACCTTATAATAGGAAGTGACGAAAGTAAATTTTGGAGGGGATTAAGCATATGTCGTTACGTCCGCATATAGAAGAAGCGATTCGCAACATGCCAACGGCTCAACCGGAAAAGCCGGAGGAAATGTTATTATCTCGTAAGGTGGAGCATGATGTGCTCACACCAGTAGAAGAGCGTCCAGCTGTTCATAAAATGGAAGATTTTACAGTTCCAGGACCGGCAGGGGATATTCCGATCCGCGTCTATTCCCCAGAAGGGGAAGGACCGTTTCCGATCCTTATGTTCTTCCATGGCGGCGGATTCGTCTTGCAAAGTATTGAAACGCATGATGAATTGTGCCGTTACTTAACATTAAATACAGGCTGTAAAGTCGTTTCGGTTCAATATCGTTTGGCTCCTGAAAATCCGTTTCCAGCAGCTCCCGAGGATTGTTACGCGGCCACAAAATGGGCAGCGGAAAACGCGGATAAAATCGATGGAGACGTATCCAATTTATTTGTTACAGGCGATAGCTCTGGCGGAAACTTAGCAGCGGTCGTTTGTTTAATGGCCAAAGACAGAGGTGGTCCGAAAATCGCCAAGCAAGTGTTGATCTATCCGATCACCGATTACCATACGAAAGACGAGACATCTCGCTATCCATCATATGAAGAAAATGCGCTTGGTTACGGTTTGTCCAACATTAAGATGAGTCATTACTGGGCTCTTTATGTGAAAGATCGCAAAGATGGCGAACATCCTTACGCGTCGCCGATTCGCGCGGAGGATTTAAGCGGCTTGCCGCCGGCGCTCGTGATTAGCATCGAAAAAGATGTGCTGCGGGACGAAGGCGAGGCCTACGGAAAGCGATTAGAAGAAGCAGGTGTTCCCGTTACGTTTGAAAGAGTGCAGGGTACGATTCATGGCTTCCTAAAAGCGTTCCCGAAAGCGGAGGAAAGTGTAGAAACGTTTGAATTGATTAATGCTTATTTAAAAGAATAGGTTTTGATTCCTTGCGGGGCTGTCGATGAAGACAGTCCCGTTTTTAATATCTTTGTTCCTTATGTAAACCAAGGAATTTTTACTATAATAAATTAAATTTTAATCATACATATCGAGCCTGATTTCATTGTAATTGAAATCAGGCTCATTATTTAGTTGCGATCTATTTCGTTGGGACAATAGGTCTCATTTTACGCAGTGGCTCCTCTCTTTCGCGCTTATGTGCTTATATTAAAAATAAGGTTATGTTATAATTTGATTTACTTTCATAGAAAGGAGGAAAGCTAGGTGGATCAATTTTCAGTATTGCTCACGTTTGGCGTCGGCGCTCTTGCTTTTTGCGCCCCTTGAGTGCTTTCCATGATGCCCGCTTTGTTCGGTTATTTAAGCGGGGAAGCAGCCAGTTCGGTTGCGGATGGAAAAACATTGCGACAAAGATTTTGGAAAAATGCTTTATTTTTTATCCTGGGCTTTATCGTCGTGATGATGACACTCGGGGCGATCGCTTCCTTTATTGGCGAATCCGTGCGATCGATTGTGCAGTGGGTACAGGTTGTAGCTGGATTCATCTTGATCTTATTAGGGTTTTACCAGATGAAGATCTTGCGATTTAAGCTTCCAAACCAACTAGTTAAGCTTGAAACAGCGGCAACGGGTTCAGTGGGCTCGGTTAAACCTGGGTACGTTCGTTCTTTTGTAGCGGGCATGGTAATCGCGCCTGGGTGGGGTCCGATCTTTTTAGGAACCGTTTTACTCGTGATTACGGTCAACGGTAATTTTCTAAGCAATTTGGCCCTCATGTTTGCTTATTGTTTAGGTTTCGCCCTTATGTTTTTGCTCTCATTCCTGTTTTTTGAGCCGCTGCGACTTTTGACTCAAAAATTGGGCGACAAAATGAGACGGGTTGAACAAGCAGGCGGAGCCTTGATGATGTCGATTGGTGTCCTCATGGTCGTTGGTAAGTTGAATTGGATTACCGATTTAGGAAAATGGAAAATTAGCGTGGCCATTAAAGGATTGCTTGGAATGAACTAAGCGAGGTGAAGTATCTTGTATCAAGTGGCTAGGGTGTATGACGCCGGTCCAACAGGATGCGGTGAATTGATCATGAATTTGTTTATGACGATGAAAAAGATGGAGTCGCAACAGATCATTGAAGTGATCTCATATGATCTGGGCGCGCGAGAAGATATCCCCGCCTGGTGCCGACTACAAGGTCATACGTTATTAGACCGTAAAGACGAAGGCGGCATCCATCACTATTATATTCAAAAAAAATAAAACATAACTGGAGGAAAAGAAGATGTCAAAATTAGCAGTGAGTATTACAAGCGCAAAAAATGATTCGGATAAAGCGACAGTAGGTTTTGTTGTCGCCAACGCCGCGGTCGCGTCTGGTCAGGAAACGGTTGTATTTCTTAATGTGGAAGGATCGTATTTAGCGTCGAAAGGGTATGCTGATGAAATCCATGAAGAAGGTTTTGCGCCATTGAAACAATTAATGGATCAATTTATAGAAGCTGGCGGGACAGTTTGGGTGTGCAGCCCTTGCTACAATAAGCGTGATTTAACCGAGGAGCAACTAATTGCTGGGGCGACGATTGTCGGCGGAGCAAGGTTAGTGGAATTTTTATCGCAAGGCGCCGCTTGTATTACATACTAGGAGGCATAAAAAACAATGGACTTTCCAAACCCACAGGCGATCTGTGATGGCGGAGACCTGGACTGCGGTTCAGGTCTTCTGCTCATCATTAAAAATAGTATCGATCCATTGCAAGTTGGAAACGTGTTAGAAGTGCGAAGTAGAGATAAAACGGTTGCGGATGATTTGCCGATCTGGTGTCGGATGGTCAAGCATGATTTTATCGGCGCGCGACCGAATGAACTGGATGTGAGCTATTTCATTCGTAAAGGTGGGGAGGAGGACGATTTACAACAAGATTTAGAAGCGGCCCGAGGCTATCAGTGGGCGGTTCGTGTTCGCGGTGAGGCGGGCGCGACAGCGCAAATTTATAGCCGCAATCATTCGTTTCGATCGGGTCAACCCGCTGATTTCAGCGCGCAAGTCGATCAACCCAGCAGCGTTGATTATTTATTGGCTGCGCTCGGCTCTTGTTTGACGGTCGGGTTTCAACTTAACTGTTCCCGCCAAAACCTAATCATAGATGCGGTCGAATGCAGTTTGCGCGGAAGACTAGACAATGTGCTCTATCATTTGCAACTGGAAGATACGGGCACACCTGCCTTTTCTAAGATAACCGGAACGTTTTATGTCAGTTCGCCTGAAGAGGAAGACAAATTAGAAGAAGTTTGGCAACGCGTAATTGAACGTTCGCCGATCTACCAAACATTATGTAAACAGGTAGAGTTGAAAATTAATTTATCGGTTGTATTTTAATGAATGATAGGGAGGATGATGTTGATGTCATTGCCATTATTTCCAACCACAGTCGTCGGAAGTTGGCCACGGACGAGAGAAGTGCTTGTTGGCCTAAGAGAAAAAAGAGCGGGGCGGATAACGGACGAAGAGTTTCAAAAAATCGCTGACCAAGCGACGCTTGATTGTTTGCGAGCTCAAGAGGAAGTTGGTTTAGATATTGTGTCCGATGGGGAGCAACGGCGCGATAATTTTATCTCTTTTGTCGCGGAAAAACTAGACAACGTGAAGATGTTAACCGTTTCCGAATTACTCGACTATGTTGAAGATAAAGCCGGCTTCGAAGAGATTCTTGGGGCGTTAGATGTGCCCGCATATTCGCTTTCCAACCCAGCCGCCGTCGGTAAAATTAAAAGAAAAACGTCACTTGCGCTGGATGAATATGAATTTTTGCGCCAACACACTGACCGTCCTATTAAAATCGCTTTACCAGGTCCGTACCTTTTAACGCGGTCAATGTGGGTGGAAGGGTTATCTGCGGCGACGTATCCTACGAAAGAGTCATTAGCGGAAGATGTCGTTCGGATTTTACGAGAAGAGCTAGAGGATTTGATTAAGGCAGGCGTCTTCTTTATTCAACTAGATGAACCAGTCTTGACTGAACTTGTTTTTACACAGAAGAACGCGAATCGGACATTTATGTGCGGCGCTCTGACAGCGAAAGCGGACAAAGAGGAGGAGCTTCGTTTTGCGACAGATCTGATTAATCAAGTAGTCGATGATATGCGTGGACGAGGAACGCTAATTGGCGTTCATATTTGTCGCGGCAACTGGAGCACTCAGGAGGACGTTCTTTTACGCGGGCCTTATTCGCCGCTGATTCCATACTTGGAGCAAATGGATGTTGACCAATTCATTCTTGAATATGCGACGCCGCGCGCGGGGGAACTTGATGTGATCAAGAGCCTCGAAGGGAAGCAGCTAGGTCTAGGTATTGTCAATCCTCGAACAGAGGAGATTGAGTCTATTGAACAACTCGTAGAGCGGGGAAGAGAGGCGGCTAATTTTTTAGCGCCTGAGCATATTTTTCTCAATCCTGACTGCGGTTTTGGGACATTTGCCCAGCGACCGATGAACTCAATCGAGAACGCTAAACAGAAACTAAAGGTGATGGTTGAGGCCGCCAAACGATTGAGACAACAAATAGATTGAGGCAACCTTCTATTCGATGCTATCATATGGTTAAATCATATGAAAAAGAGTGATACGATAATGAAAGTCATTTTTTTAGATTTTGATGGAGTAATGATTACAGGGAATGTCATCGGTCAAGGGAAATTTGATTCCGAATGTGTGCGCAATCTTCAAGAAATCTTGAAGCAAACGAACGCTAAAATCGTTGTTAGTTCGACGTATCGACAGATGGGTTTGACAATGTTACGCGATCTATTTACGAGAAATGGAATTCCGTCAGATGTTTTGATCGGCGTTACTCCAATTACGCGCGGTCCACGCGGCGAGGAAATTCAACAGTATTTGGAAGAGGCGGAGCTTGATCCAGCGACACAGATCGAAAAGTTTGTGATCATTGATGATTACGATAACATGGGGAAGGTTCGCCCTTATTTAGTGCAGACGAATCGAGACACAGGGTTAGACGAAACTGCTCGCGATCGAGCGATTGAAATGTTGTCCTCTTAATTATTTCGGTCAAAAAAATTAAATAGACATGAACTAGGTTAAGCGTACAATCAAAAGGCATGCTTGCGGCATCTTCTATAAGTAGAAGGGAGGTGCCGCATATGCATTGTCAACATTGCAGACGCCGTCGCCACCGCAGCGTTTATAAAAACATTAGCTGTGTCATAAGAGACGGAAATCGTTACTTTGCAATCCTTGTCGACGATAAATTGTTTCGTAGAGATGAAGTTGTTATTAAGCGAATTTCAAAAGAGCGATACGAAGCGTACCGACACCGTGGGGTTCCGCGCTGTCGAATCGTTTAATCTCTGGCAAGTAAAGAGCCACCGTTTGATTGCGCGGTGGCTTCTTTAGTGTGACTAAACTTGACAAGAATCGGCTCTTCTACCATACTATTTTAAGATATGGATAATTTTTCTCAGAAAATGAAGTGGGGAGTGACAAAATATGAGTAAGACCTATACTAAAATTTTGGTGGCTGTAGATGAATCTGATGCCTCAGAAGTTGCGTTTAATCGAGCGATTCGTCTTGCCAGGGAAAATGAAGCGAAATTAATCATTTGTCATGTGATAGATGATCGTCCATTTGGAAAGGTCGATGCAACTTATCAAAAACAACTTTATGAACAGTTGGAACAAGACGCGCAAGACTTATTAGATGGTTTTGAGACGAAAGCCAAAGGAAGCAGTTTAACAAATGTTGAAACATTTGTCGCGTTTGGATCAGCTAAAGCTAAAATCGTCAATGAAATTATTCCGGAGCGTAAAGTTGATTTAGTTGTCTGCGGCGCAACGGGATTCAGTGGCTTACCGCGATATATCATCGGGAGTGTGGCTGAACATATTGTTCGCTATGCAAAATGCGACGTGCTTGTTGCTCGTTCCGACGACAACATCTAGCGCCTATATAACAATGGTAAAAAAGACGTCACGTTAGGTAGTAGACGTCTTTTTATTTGATAAATTGTGGGGTCATGCGGTTCAAATAGGATGCCATCTCTAAACCGCTTTGTAGCGAACCGGGTCGACCGATATGTTGTTCTAATAAGGAATCGTAGATAATAAATGTATTCGATTGTTTCAAATCAGGCATAATAACAAATCGGTTTCGTGGTTGTGTTTTCGTCACGTGATCACTCCTCTAAATGAAAGTGTGTTATACAGTCAAGTTTAAGCAGGGAGAATGAAAATTATTCCTTTATTTTCCTTTGTTTGCGCTATAATCAAATGTAATCAAATAGATAAAGGATGGTAATTGATATGAATTGGAAAGAATTAACGGATCTTGAACAATGGAACGAAGCGTTGGGAGCATCGAATCAACAACCTCTGTTTGTGTTTAAACATAGCACAACATGTCCAATTAGCTCAGAGGCTCTGCAACAATTTGAAAAATACTTAAAGGAAGAGCCCCGATCCGATGTTAACTACGTTTTTGTGAAAGTAATTGAGACAAGGCCCGTTTCAAATCGGATCACGGATGATACCCAGGTAAAACACGAGTCACCGCAAGCAATTCTGATCGAAAACAAGCAAGCGGTATGGCATGCGTCACATTGGAAAATTACGAGCAAGGCGATTCATGAAGCGATGCAAACGGATGAATCTTAAGGGTCAAAAGATGAGGCCGCTTCAAACTTCTATAGCGAACAATTAAAGATCCCGATTGAACAATGGCGCCCGAAAAGACAAAGAAGAAGGGGACGAAAGAAATTCAAACGACCGAGCTGGTCGTTTTTTGTTTTGATTTTATATGATTAAAATAGGGTTACAAAATGCAAGTTTTGTTACGTTATATATAAGAAAGAAGGCATCGAATGCAGATACCTTCCTTTTATCATATTATCATATCATGTGTCTTTGACGCGAAGCAATCGCAAGCCATTTAACGTGACGAGAATCGTCGCTCCCATATCTGAGAAAATGGCTAACCACAACGTTAACCAACCAGGAATGACAAGTAACAACGCAATTAATTTAATCCCGATTGCGAATGAAATATTTTGTTTTATGATGCTCATTGTCTTGCGGCTCAAACCTACTGCAAACGGCAATTTCTGAATATCATCCGCCATCAGCGCAATATCGGCTGTTTCGAGAGCTGTATCGGCGCCGATGCCGCCCATCGCGATTCCAACCGTGGACGCGGCTAAAGCTGGCGCATCATTGACGCCATCTCCAACCATCGCGACCCGCTTACCGTCATCGCGTAGTTTCTTAATAAACGCAAGTTTGTCTTGCGGTAACAATTCCGCTTTTGTTTCCTGAATCCCTACGGAATTGGCGATTGTTTTCGCTGCGGCCTGATTGTCTCCTGTTAGCATTAAAGTCTGTTTTATGCCTAAATGATGCAATCGTTTAATTACGCCTGCAGCGCCCGAACGGATTTGATCGCCGACAGCAATCAGCAATTGAAGACGTTTGTCTGTTCCCAACAACATCACAGTGTAACCTTGCTCTTGCAGATATTTCACTTGTTGCTTTATATCATCCGTTAATTCAACTTCTAATTCTCCGAAAAGTTTTGGGCTGCCTAAATAATACCATTCATTATTTATTTTTCCTTTGATTCCTCTCCCTGTTAAAGAGGTAAACTGGTCAACCTGCAGCTCGCTATAATCGACGCTCTCCTCTTCCGCCCTTTTTATAATGGAAGCGGCAAGTGGATGCGCCGATCCTTTTTCCAAAGCAGCTGCGATTTTAAGCGCTTCGGCTTGATCCACATCGTATGCGATCAATTCTGCCACTTGAGGAACGCCATACGTTAACGTACCCGTTTTATCAAATGCAATCGCTGAAATTCGTCCGAGCTCTTCCAAATGAACGCCGCCTTTAATCAATATTCCATTGCGGGCGGCATTGCCAACTGCAGTTACGATTGAAACGGGTGTAGAAATAATTAAGGCGCACGGACAACCGACGACTAACACGGCTAGCCCCTCATAAATCCACTTATTCCAATCCGCTCCAAAAAGAAGCGGCGGAACGATGATAACACAAAGAGACAAGAGCATAATCAAAGGTGTATAATATTTCGCAAAACGATCGACGAATGCTTGCGTTGGGGCCCGTTCCGCTTGCGCTTCCTCAACCAAATGAATAATTTTCGCAAGCGTCGTATCCTCCGAGCGTTTGGTTACGGTTACTTCAAGCAGCCCTTCTTCATTTAACGTGCCCGCATAAACAGAATCACCAAGCCCTTTTTCAACGGGGATCGGCTCACCTGTAATTGGCGCTTGGTTAACTGTCGAGAATCCTTTCTGAACAATGCCATCCATCGCTATTTTTTGGCCTGGTTTAACGATCATTTGGTCACCGATCACGATTTCTTCTACTGAAATAAGCAGTTCTTTGTCACCGCGTCTTACCCATGTTTCTTTTGGCGCAATATCGATGAGCGATCGAATGGATTGGCGGGCGCGATCCATGGAGTATCTTTCAAGGGCTTCGCTGATCGCAAACAACAACACAACTGTTGCCGCTTCCCCCCACTCCCCGATGATTCCCGCTCCGATTACAGCGACAGTCATTAAGGTTCGCATATCAAAATCAAAACGGACCAATTGTTGTAAGCCAGCCCTAAACAAGCGATGCCCGCCAATGATCATGGAACTGGCATAAAACAGGACCGGAACTACTGCGTGCGTTGAACCATACTTACCGATGAACCAGCCGAGTATGAGCAGGAGTGTGGAGATAAGGACAGGGATATTTTGTTTCTTTTTCCACTGTGGACCGCGCTTAGCTTCTAGCTGCTGGCCCTCGGGTATCACGGTTATGTTTTCGAAAGCTCCCGCTTGTTCTAACTGCTCAACTGTCGCTACTCCATATAAGGTCAATTTGGCCGCTCCAAAATTAACGATGGCGTCCTGTACCGTCGTGATCGCCTTAACATTCTTCTCGAACCGAGAAGCGCATCCTGCTCATGTAAAGCCATGAATCCGATAGACGGATTTTTGTAAACTTCGCGCTTGACTCATTACCTTCACTTCCTTCCTGTTCCCACGGCTTCAATCGTGTAAGATGTGATGAACCATCTGCTTTAGGATTGTGATCACATGTTCATCGTCGTATGTATAGTAGAAAGTTTGGCCTTCCCTACGGTTCTTAACCAAACGCAACTGTCGTAGATAAGACAACTGATGAGAGACGGCAGATTGAGATAATTTTAAGACACTGGAAATATGTCCAACTGAACACTCTTGTTGTGATAACAAGTGTAGTATTCTTACGCGAGTTGGATCAGCGAGCGCTTTAAAAGTGCGCGCGACATCTTCAATCGTTTGATCGGATAAAAAATCGTATTTTTCTTCTTCCATATTTTCCACCTTTGCTATTTAATATATGAGCATGTGTTCATATATGGTACTATGTTGCTTTGAAAATGGCAAGCTTTAAGAGACGAAGCCTCTACTCCAACATCCATATTCTGGATTAACTGCGGCGTAATATACTTTTTATAAAAGAGAAAGGACGCTTCTTTCGTCAACTTATTGAACATGGGTCATAGTCGGCAACAAAAAAAAGACAGCATTTGTTGCCGCCGTCTTTTTTTTGTTGCCTTTATTTTTAGTTTGAAAAGAATTCTTCGTATAACGCTTGAACCGCTCGTTTTTCGTCGACGCCTTTTACACCAAACATCATACTGACTTCAGATGAGCCTTGATTAATCATTTCAATATTAACTCCAGCTTGGGCTAAAGCGTTGGCGGCTCTAGCTGTCGTGCCGACATTGTGCCGCATCCCTTCGCCGACGATCATGACCATCGTTAAGTTCCGTTCTACAACGACGTTATCAGCGCCAAGTTCTTTATAAATGCGCTCAACAATCTTCTCTTCGGTTTCAGGGTCTAATTGATTCTGATGGAAAATAACCGAAATATCGTCAATCCCTGATGGTGTATGTTCATATGAAATGTTGTCATCTTCTAAAATCTGAAGTAGTCGACGACCGAAACCAATCTCTCTGTTCATTAAATATTTACTGACATACAGGCTGCAAAATCCGTTGTCACTGGCAATACCTACGACTGGCCCATTTGTGTACGAACGGACGTGCACAATTTTCGTCCCTGTCGCAGTCGGATTGTTCGTATTTTTAATTTGCACTGGTATTTGCGCGCGAAACGCGGGAATCAATGCCTCGTCATGAAATACAGCAAATCCCGCATACGATAGTTCACGCATTTCTCGGTACGTTAACTCTGCGATTTCTTTTGGATTTTCTACGATGTTTGGATTGACCGAAAAGACAGAATCCACATCTGTAAAGTTTTCATACACTTCGGCTTGAACGCCTGCCGCTAAGATCGAGCCAGAAATATCAGAACCACCTCTTGAAAAAGTGACAATTTGACCGTCTTGCGAGTAGCCAAAAAAGCCAGGAAAAACGAGCACGCCTGTTCGATCACGTAACAACCGCAAACGATCATACGATTCAGGCAGCACTTGGGCATTGCCTGGCTCATCGCTTACAATTAAACCCGCCTCTTTTGGACTGACATAGTGGGCTTCTAATCCTTCACTATTAAAGTAGTGAGCAATTAGCTTTGCGTTATTGTCTTCCCCGCTTGCTTTGACCGCGTCCATAAAACGATTGGGATTGCTTCGATCACCGTGCAGAATTTCTAATAGATCCATTGAAATTCGGTCAATAATATCCATTGTTAAGTTTAAATATTTTGCAATTTCAGTATATCTTGAAATAACAGCTTCGAACTGTTCTTTGCCTTCACCATGTTTTAGAAACTGTTCCGCGCAAGCGATCAGTAAATCTGTGACCTTCGTGTCATCTTGATCTCGCTTACCTGGCGCGGAAACGACGACAAACTTACGCAACGGATCCGCTTTAATAATTTGAAATACTTTCTGTATTTGTTCTCCAGATGCGAGTGAAGTCCCGCCAAATTTCGCTACCTTCATCTCTCTTCCCCCATAGCCCTATCATTTTACTACCGATATAAATTAGCCAACAACCCAAACATACACCAAGCAAAGCGATGCGAACCAATGCTTTGAATAAATTCTATTATCGCTCGATTCCGTGTAGGATGCAATCCCTTTCTTCACCCAAATTGATTACAAACAAGTAATCCATCATAATAAGCGTAAGATTAGCTTTCGGAGGGGTTTGAATGGAGCCAATTCCTGATCATTTAAGAGAAAATCTCGATATTTTGTTTGTTGGTTTTAATCCAAGCATTCGTTCCAGTGAAACAGGACATCACTATGCCAATCCGAATAATCGTTTCTGGACTATTTTGTATCAAGCTGGTTTAACCGATCGAAAATATTCGGCGCAAGAGGATGGACAATTGCTATCGCTTGGTTACGGCTTAACCAATATCGTTGCTAGGCCAACCAAAACAGCCGCGGAAATTAGTAATGAGGAGTATGAACAAGGAAGAAAGATTTTAGTTAAAAAGCTTAAACTTTATTGGCCACGTGTCGTTTGTTTTGTCGGTAAAGGGGTTTATCAACAATATAGCAGGAAAAGACAAGTAAACTGGGGTGTTCAAGGAGATCCGGTGATTCAAGGGATAGACGAGTTTGTCGCTCCGTCCTCAAGCGGCTTAGTTCGAATGAAATTGAACGAGATTGTTGGCATCTATAAACAAATTCATGCGTTATTATAAATAATGAAAGGAGCGATGAACGATGCGGGGTTATATTGATGCTCATCTTCACCTTGACCAATACCCACCCGCCCAGTTGGCGGCGCTAGTTGATCAGTGGCAACATGCCGGGATTGCTGGCGTCATGGCGGTCTCAAGCGACTTGGCATCCGCCTATCGGACCCTGGAGTTGCGGGAGAAATATCCAACCTTTGTGTTTATTGCCCTTGGGATTCATCCAGAACAACCACTCCCTTGCGAGCGAGATCAACAAGAATTATTTTCTTTGCTTCGAGGTGAACGAAACGTGATTTCCGCTATTGGCGAAGTTGGCTTGCCTCATTATATTTATCAGGAACAAACGATGAGCGCTCCGCCCGCATTTGCTGACGCTTTAAAATTACTTGAACAATTTTGTTTACTCTCCAATGAACTTGACTTGCCTATGCTGCTGCATGCTGTTCACGAACGCGCGCAGGTCGCTTTCGATCTATTGCAGAAATATAACATTGCTCGGGCTCACTTTCATTGGCTCAAGGCTCCCGCTGCTACCGTAGATCAATTGTTGCGAGCGGGTTACTTTATCTCTGTCACCCCTGAAGTGTGTTACCGTGAACGCGATCAACAATTGTTGGCAAGGGTTCCATTGAATCAGCTATTGATAGAAACGGATGGTCCTTGGCCGTTCCAAGGACCTTTTGAAGGGCAATCTACAACTCCTTTATTTTTGAAAGAGGTCGCCAATCATGTCGCTCATCAAAAGGGAATCCCGCTTGAAACCGTCATCAACACAACCGCCCAAAACGTTCTAAACTTAATCGGCCCTTGTCGAGTTGGAGGGATCGGATGAATCACGCTGTCATCTTATTCGATGGAGTATGCTCCTTTTGTAATGGATCTGTCCAATTTATATTAAACCGGGACGATGCGGATCGTTTTCGTTTTTGTTCGTTGCAATCTGCTGCGGGGCAAGCGTTATTAGCTCATTACCAGCTTCCGAACGATCTTCAATCATTGGCGGTAATTGACGCGGGAAAGGTATATCTACAGTCTGACGCTGTTTTGCGCATTTGTAAGCAATTAGGTGGCGCCTGGAAGCTTTTGTATGTTTTTAGGGGCATACCAAAATGGGCGCGCGATCCAGTTTATCGGATGGTTGCAAACAATCGGTATCGTTGGTTCGGAAAACAAGAAACATGTATGATCCCCTCCCCTGAGGTTCGGGCTAAATTTCTAGATCTAGACTAAATTGGGACTTTCGCTCACCGATTCGCGGACTGTTCAATATGCTGTTATCGTACGAAGTAACGATTCTAAATGAGGTGAACGTATGGCAGTTGTGAAGGCGCGGGCCGAAGAAATAGACCTCTTAGCAAGACTGCTGCGAGCGGAAGCGGAAGGCGAAGGGGAAATGGGCATGCTACTCGTTGGTAATGTCGGGATCAACCGAGTTAGGGTCTCATGTTCGGATTTTGAGGGGATTCGCACGATCCAACAAATGATTTTTCAAAGTCCTGGCGGATTTGAGGCGGTTCAAAAACCTTACTTTTATCAAAAGGCAAGGGAGCGTGACAAACAGATCGCGCAAAGGGTCATTAATGGCGAACGTTTTTGGCCGGGAAAATTTAGCTTGTGGTATTTTCGACCGACAGGAAATTGTCCGCCGCAATGGTGGAATCAACCGTTCATAGGTCAATATAAAGCGCATTGCTTCTATGAACCAACGGGCGCAACATGCGCCGATATTTATAACACATATTAAAGTTCTAGCAATGTGACCTGGAAAAAGCGAATTGCTCTTTCCAGGTCATTTTTACTTCTGCTGTTTCCTCAGTTCGTCTAAAGTGTAAAACGTGCCGCGCCAGTACATGCCCCCCCTGTTTAAGGTAAGCAAACAGGAGCGGATTGTAACAAATAGGAACAATAGAATGAGCAGTGGTATGACGATTACCTCTATCGCTCGTTCCCCGCTCATTTGATACGTATAACGCGTATAGAGAATTAAAATCAACCCGATCGTCACGCCATAGGCAAGTAGTGTCCATCCTGTAGCAAACCAAATCGCAATAAAAGGAAGAAAATAGAAGATCAATTTCCCTAAGATGGCCCCAATTAAAAGCGGAATGGAATAGCGAAGGCCTGCAAACATATTTTTCTCTAATCCAACGATTGCGTCCCGTAAACTGGGGTACCATTCCACTTCCAGCAATTGTTTACCAACCAAGAAGCGTTGTTTTAAACCTGCCTGCTTCACTTTCGCGCCTAACTGTAAATCGTCATCTGGACGCATCGCAATCGCCTCATGCTTACCGATCTGTTCATAAGCATTTCTTGACAATAGATTAAAGGCTCCGATCCCATAACCCGATTTTCGTTGGCGATCATTGTTCGGAAGCCAGGGCCATTTAACCATCGATAAAGAAAACATAAAATAATGTACAAAGCCGCGTAGCCAAAAACCCCGCGCTTTCATGAACGGGGCCAGTGTCAAATGATCAAGTTGATGATCAAGCGTATAGCTAATCGCTGAACGAATCGTATCGGGATGAAATCGCGCGTCGGCATCGGTGAATAAGAGATAATCGCCTCTCGCTTGCTTATAGCCTGTCTGTAAAGCATTATTTTTGCCTAGCCAGCCGTTTGGAAGATGATCAATGTGAATGATCTTTATAGCCATTCCACTTGTTGCTTGCGCCGCGGTTTGCTCGGCGATGAGCCCCGTTTGATCCGTTGAACGATCATTGACGACTATCAATTCCATCTTTCCATACTGTTGAGCCAACAAACGCTTCATCGTTTGAGCAATCGACGGCGCTTCATCTTTAGCGGCAATAATTACGGAAACAAACGGTTCATCACGCAGCGCGCGATAAACAATTGGTAAGCGCGGTAGGCGTTTTAGTCCAAACCAATGAATTAAAAAATTACAGACCCAAACGACAAAGATGATCGTGGCTAACAACTGAAAAAACGATGTCAACAACATCTGCTCCTTTATCGATACCGACTTTTAGAATTTTTTTGTTTAATTTTGGACAAGACCTCTTCTTTTTCGAGATGTGTTAGGATACCTAGATTGTAACCAATTTTGGCAAAACCCTTTAGTCGGGTAATCATGCGATTTTTCATTGAACTCACTACCCCTTTCTGAAAAAATGTTTCCCTTAACCAAATTATATGCGCTTGCGCAACAAGGAGTCAAAAAAACCGCCTCAATATAGGCGGTCATTTGCAAGAACACACTGAAGCATAGTCAAATTTACTTTAGATTTAATAATGTTTTGTCGTTAACTCGTCTAAACTTTTAAACTCATACCCCTGTTTACGGGCTTCATCAATGATCTTTCCGAGCGCATCCGCATTATCTTTAGAAATGGAGTGCAATAAAATGACAGCTCCTGGGTGTAATTGGGAAGTTACTTTATCGAAGGCATGCTGCCAACCCTTGATGGACTTTACATCCCAATCCATATAGGCAATCGACCAGAACACATTCGTGTAACCCAATTCTTTACTTACTGCTAAAGTGCGTTCATTGAAAATACCCCGCGGTGTTCTTAAAAACTTCATTTCCTTTTGTCCCGCGCTCTCAAGAACAGCATCGCGCACGGAATTAAGCTCATTTTCCATCTTTTCGTTAGAAACTGTAGTAATGTCCGGGTGATTCCATGAATGGTTGCCAATAATATGTCCCTCTTTTACCATTCGCTGTAACAATTCAGGTTCCTGCTTAATATAATGACCTGTTACGAAAAAGGTTGCGGGCGCTTTCTTTTCCTTAAGCGTATCTAATATTTGTGGGGTAAAACCATTCTCGTATCCATTGTCAAAAGTAAGATACAACTCTTTCTTGCTTGTATCTCCAAGGAAGATCGCTTCATGTTTTTCCAAAATTTCTTTAAATCCCTCTTGATCGATCGAGGCGACTTCGCCATTTTTCGACTTTTTAAATCCAAAATGAAATGGCTTGTCCGAATATGCGGACCCGAAAGCAAGCGGTTGCAATACAAGTAAACAGAGGATTGCTAACATAGAGGCGCGGAAGAGATGTCTGCTCATCAAAAAATGCTCACTCCTTCTTTTGTTCTTGATTCTCCTCTATTTACTGTTCCACCCCGCGTGAAAGATATGTAAATCAGTTATGGGAATAGATCCCATTCATTTATAAGTTGCGAAGGTAAATCTTTTCCATATGATGGTGTGGTCCTTTTCGCAAAATCATTTTAGCTCGACCGCGTGTCGGCAAGATATTACGATACAAATTTACTTCATTGATCTCTTTCCAAACTTGCGATGCCTTCTCAATCGCTTCTTCCTCCGAAATATTAGCATAGACGCGAAAATACGAGTCGGGGTCACGGAATGCGGTATCGCGCAATAATAGGAATCGTTCGATATACCAACGCTTAATATTTTCTTGATCGGCGTCGACGTAAATGGAGAAATCAAAGAAATCGCTGACAAATACGCGATCACTTCGATTTGTTTGCAACACGTTCAGCCCTTCGAAAATGAGGATGTCCGGGTTATCAACGACTTCAAATTGATCCGGCAAAATATCATACTCCAAGTGAGAGTAGATTGGCGCTTTAACAGCGGGTTTCCCTGCTTTTACGTCCGAAATAAATTGCAGCAGTTTCCGTCTATCATAACTTTCAGGGAATCCTTTTCGATTCATAATCCCTTTCTTCTCCAAAATTTCATTCGGATATAGAAATCCGTCGGTCGTTACAAGGCTTACATTTGGACGGTTGGAAAGTCGAGATAGGAGTGTTTGCAACAAGCGAGCTGTAGTGCTTTTACCGACCGCCACACTTCCAGCAATTCCAATGATATAGGGAGATTTTTTGGCGCGACTGCCTAAATATTGATTATTTTGCTGTTGTAGCTCTTGGTAAGCGTTAACATATAGGTGAAGCAGACGAGTCAAAGGGATATAAATGTCCTCAACCTCTTGGATGGAGATTTTTTCATTTACCCCTTTTAGTCGTTGCAGCTCCGCTTCAGATAAAGGAACATAGGTTTCATCTAACAATGAAGCCCAATCATCTCTATTAAATTCTATAAATGGTAAGTAATAGTTCATCATGATCTTCTCCAAGGTAGTAGATTAATGGTAAACCCCTTTATTTTTCGCGAAAAAATGTTCGTTTTTTCACAAGCGGAGCTTTATCGCTTCATCATTTCTTCATGTAAATGTTGGTACATCAATGCTTCTGATTCTGCGATGCGACGGCCGACATCAAGCATCGTCCGCAAATCTTGCGGTTCAGTAAATTGCTCCAAAATATCCTTGCAAAGCTGGTAGTGATGTGGTTCGTGTTCGTCGGCATGCACGTCCCAAAATAAAACGTTAATTTCACGTTTACGGTTATAATTTGGATGTTTAAATCCTTTCCCAATCTGCCCCATCACATCGCCTGCGAACAACTCAGAACCGAGCCCGACTGCGGCCATTGCTTCTAACGGCGAAGCCATTCGGAAAAAATCAATGAATGTTTGTATCGCTGTTTCAACCGCGGGCGAGATTGGTTCATCGCGCGGAATTCCGTGTTCATCTGTTTTAATGCTCGGATCGACGGTTAGCATAAACGTAAGATAAAGTTTTTCGTGGGCTTTTCCGGGAATGCCTTTGCCCGCCTCATCCCACAGATTTTCCGCTAAAGGAACCCACCATGTATCAATTGGCGCCATCGCGGAAATCGCTGCGCCTAACACTCTTGGAAAATGGCGACTATAATAACTGTATTGAATCGTAAAATAACGTAACTGCGCCTCGGTATAATCCCCATTCACTAATGTTTGTAAAAAATCAGCTTGAAAAAACGCTTCTTGTACAAGCCGATCCATTTCCTGTTCAACTTGTTGATAGTTTTCGAGTAAGATCCCGTTGGACAAATTTATCACCTCAACAACAATCTATATATACTGTCTCCTATTATAATACGAAGCTTAGGAAAGTAAAATGGATTCGGAAAAAATAAAAAACTGGCTTCATGTAGGAAGCCAGTTTTAAACCTTTTTATCGCCATTCAATGGCTGGTTTGGAAATGATTTTGCTGTTCGCGGGAACACTTTGAATTAACCAAACGTTCCCTCCAATCACGGAACCTTCTCCGATGACCGTATTCCCGCCAAGGATCGTCGCCCCAGAATAAATCGTGACATGATCCTCAATGGTCGGATGACGCTTCGTTCCGCGCACAAGATTCCCAACCTCATCTGTTTTAAAGCTGAGGGCGCCGAGTGTAACCCCTTGATATACTTTTACATGGTTACCAATCTCGCAGGTCTCGCCAATAACTACGCCCGTACCATGATCAATAAAGAAGTGACTTCCGATTGTAGCCCCTGGATGAATATCAATTCCTGTTAGGTTGTGAGCATGTTCTGTCATGATCCGGGGAATTAAACGAACACCTAACGTATGCAACTCATGCGCTAGACGATGGGACATGATTGCGTAAATGCCTGGATATGACAAGATAATTTCTTCATAGCTTCCTGTGGCGGGATCCCCATCATAAGCCGCTTGCACATCATGAGCCAACATGTGTCTAATCGTTGGCAATTTTTCAATCAATTGACTAGCAATTTTAAATGACTCCTTGAATCGCTTACAGCAATGCGCATCATTTTTTTTCGTTTCTGGATCGTTTGAGGCGCAACATTCATGATCCTCGCTATCATGGATTTGTCTGGCCAATGTCCAATGAATACTGCCGAGATGCTCCATTAAAGTAGTCGGATTATAGACGAACTCTTGGGGACCAAAATGACCCGGAAATAACACTTGTTGAAAATCATCCATCAATTGCACAATTGTTTCTCGATTAACCGAACTTGGAGACGTTTTGATCGGATTATTTTGAAATTCCTGTTGTAAACGTCGGACAACTTGTGGAAGTTGGGTAATCATACTTTCAAGGTATTGCACGTTCTACCATCTCCTTCTCCGCATACGACTGGCGTCGAAAAATGCTGTCTTTCTATCTATGCGCCTTTGGGATTTCAGGTTCTCTTGTAGCCTGTATCCGCCAAGGCTTTAACTAAATTCAAGTCAAACAGAGCGTCCTGCTTGAATCCAATTAATATCATTTGTTAAAACCATCTAATGTCATCTAGTATACTAGATTTTCTCTATTTACACCAATGTAAACTTTTTTAAAAATAGAAAGAGCATGGGAATACGTGGATTTAGGAAAGGGAGTATATAGGCGGGATAAAAGAGATGCGCCTCCAGACAATGCCTGAAGGCAAAGCAGGACGTAATTTAGGACTTGTCCAACCTGGTGAAATATTCTTTGATTAAACTTGAAACAAGGTTTTCTAAATTTTCTTCGGATTCTACTTTTTTTATGAAATCTTCTAGGTTTACAGGAAGAATATGTTGTTGATCTTTAAACATCTATAACAACCCCTTTTTCAAAAAAGCCTGTGTATTGTTTGCGCTTTCATTATACTAAAAATGGGTTGAACAGTGGATACTTTCGACAAAACTAGTGTCCAATCGCTGTTTTTTTATTGCGTTTCTGATCGTTTAACGACTTGATTCTACGCCAATCTTCTTTTGCTTCCTCTTTTGCCAAACTTGCTCAATTACCTCAGAGCAAACGAGACCGAGCGTGATCGCCCCTGATAGCATGAAAGCTTTTGCCGCCAAAGTGAGCGCTAGCCCATACTCATTCTCTACAAAATTTCGGGTGGCGTGATAAGCGAGCCCGCCTGGAACGAGTGGAATGATTCCCATTACACTGAAAATGATACTCGGTTTTTTGTAGCGACGGGCCATGATTTGGCTCAAAATCGCAACGACAAACGCGCCAGCTAACGTCGCCACGACGGCGTCCACGTCTGCTTGGGCCAGGGAAAAATAAACGATCCACCCCGTCATTCCGACAAAACCGCATTTTATAATAGAAACCCGCGGCGCTTGAAAAATGATCCCAAATCCGGCTGATGCGCAAAAACTCGTCAGCAATTGTTGTAAAATAATGATCCCATCCACTTCATGCTTGCTCCTTTTTATAAAAATGAAAACACTACCGCTACGCCCGTCCCGATTGCAAATGCAGTTAGAAATGCTTCTGCTCCTTTCGATAACCCCGCTATTAAGTGACCCGCTAATAGATCACGCACTGCGTTGGTGATTAACAATCCAGGCACAAGCGGCATGACCGCTCCAATGATGATCTTATCTAGCTGGTGGCCCAGTCCTAAGTAAACAAGCCCAAGGGCAGCGGCGCCAATCAACAGAGCAGCAAAAAATTCCGCAAAGAATCTAATTTCTACAATTCGATGAAAGAAAATGACAGCGGAAAAGCCGAGCCCGCCTGTGAATAGCGCGGGAAGAAAATCAATCCACTGTCCTTTGAACATAATGACAAAACAGCCGCTAGCAATCGCGGCCGCAGCAATCTGAGCGCTAATTGAATAAGTATCGCCGCTTCGTTCAATCTCCCGCAGTTGTTGATAGATGTCCTCCAATAAGAACTCTCCTGTAGCCATTTGCCTAGAAAGCTGATTAACCATCGTGACTTTTTCTAAATTCGTAAATCGATCTTTTATTCGAATTAACTTAGTTGGTTCAATTCCTTCCATGGAAAAAATAATTCCAGTTGGCGTCACAAAACTGTGCGATTGTTCAAAGCCCGCGGCTGCTGCCATGCGGACCATTGTATCTTCAACACGATAAGTTTCGGCTCCATTTTGTAGCATAATTTTCCCGGCTAATAAACAAACATCGAGGGGCAAACAAGATTTATCCTGTATTCTTTCCATTTAACTCCATCCTGTACTCTTATCTATAGTAAAATACCTCTAAAGACCAATCGTCCTTAGAGGTATTTTATACTATTCTTTCCCAACTATGACAGCATCTTGGGTTTGTTCAGGCGTCAGTTCAAGTCCTAATAATTCAGCAGTTTGTTCATGAATATACAATTGAACACCTTCGGGGAAAACGACAGGAATATCGCCGACTTTTTTGCCATTCAATATTTCAACCGCGATTTGCCCTGCTTTGTATCCCATGTCATACTGCTCAAAACCGTAAGCGGCAAATGCGCCACGCTTCACAGAGTCTACGTCTCCGGCAAAGAAAGGAATTTGATGCTCGTTCGCTAGCTTAATAACAGACTCTAACGCGCTGGCTACGGTATTGTCTTGAAAATAAGCGAATGCATCGACTTGTCCAATGAGTGATTCCGCGGCTTGTTGAACTTCGGAGCTCCTAGAAGCGGAAGCTTTGACTGCCTCAAGTCCGAGCTCTTGCATATGTTTTTCAACAACGGCAAATGTTTGAACGGAATTTTGTTCACCGGAATTATAGAGCACCCCTACCTTTTTTGCATTCGGATAGAAATCTTTAATCGCCTTTACTGCATGGTAAAAGTTATCTGGGTCCATGTCAGAAACACCCGTTACATTTCCGCCTGGTTTATCATAATCCGTCACCAAATTGGCATCCATTGGATCCGTCACAGCTGAGAAAACAACCGGAATGTCGGTTCCTTCCGCTGCCTTTACTGCGGATAAAGCGCTCGGCGTAGAAATAGCGAGTATTAAGTCGTTCTTGTCGCCGACCAACTTCTGCCCGATTGAGATGCTATTGTTCATATCATCTTGGGCGTTTTGATAATCGATTAGAAGATTCTTTTTATTTTCATAACCGGCGTCTTTCAAAGCGGCTATGAAACCTCTCCTATTTTCATCCAAAGATGGATGCTCGACAATCTGTGTAATTCCAATTTTGACCATCTCGGACTTGCCTGTTTCGTCCTCTGTTTGTGTTTCATTTGAACTACAACCCGTTAGTAATAATAATGCTGCGCATGATGCTGCAAAAAACTTTCTCATCTCAAATGTTCCTCCTCGTCTCTTCTCTCTCAACTCAATTGCATTTCACAATTATGATAGGAATTATATCCTAGTTATCTTAATTGATCAACTACTTTTAACGTAGGTCAGACGGCGGGTTCAGTTCCGCCCAATCCGCATAATTGCCGCTGCCCGCGCAGTCGAAGCATTCACCGACGGGATAGTATACGAATTCTGAAAGACCAATCGGATAATCGATCCCTCTTCCCGCGCATGTGGGACATTTGCCTTGCTCCCGCATGCGGGCCATCCGTTTTTCCTCTCGATCCCGACTCCACTGCATGATCCCATTTAATAGATCCATCTATTTCCACCTCTTGCTTTTTGTTCTTAGCATGTAGAAATAGGAGGAAAATATGCATGGTCAAGGGGAAGCCGTTGCTTTCCTTCCTTTATCTGGGCGAAGCCGAAGGAAACGACCTGCCAAAGAAGCTAACACTTGTTGGAAAACCATCGCTAACACAACGGGAATCGATACTTCATATGGAAAATAGGCGATGGCGATGACGGCGCCTGTTGTAATATTCCTCATCCCCCCGCAAAATGTAAGCGTCACAATCTCCTCCCGCTTCCAGTTCAATAGTTTGCCGATTAGACGACTACATAGATAGCCGATGAACGCAATCGCCCCAACGGCAGCGGCAATGATCAACAACTTCTTGTTTATCGGAAAAATATAGGGAGCAATTGCAGAGCTATTGACCATTACCACAAAGTTCAAGCCGACTTTTGTGAAAGGAGCAAGAACGGGACCGACTTTTTGGGGGATCGCGCCAATACTCACTTCATTAAGTAACATGCCGAATAAGGAGGGCAAGCCAATCATAAACAATAGCCCTTTCATCATCTCAAGGCTATTAATCATTACTAATTTTCCGACGAATAGGGAAAGAAGATAAGGAACAAGCAGAGGGGCTAGCAACGTATCGATTAAAATGATCGTCAATGCTAACACCTGATTTCCTTTATAAATAGAAACCCATATAAAACTAGTCACCCCTGTGGGAATAATCATCCCCAGAATGAGTCCTGTCATCGTTAGCGGATCGTCGGCAAACAGTAATTTTCCGGTCCCCCATGCAACGAGCGGCATCCATAGGTGCAAGATAAAAAATGTGACTAGAATAGGCCACGGATGAGCGATTACCCGTCCGAAGCTTTTTAAATCAGAGTTCATTCCCCCTGAAAATGTCATGATGGCAAATACCCACGGGATCAAAAATGGCAAAGATGTAAAGTAGTCGCTGAAAAGGATCCCGATTACGACGCTGAGCGGGGTGAATATCGGCATTCCCTTCTCCAATACGTGATTTATTTTTACAAACAATCTCTTTTCTCCTCGAACGCTAAATTTGTTTGATTGTACCACATTTCAACCATGGACATTTAATGTCCATGGTTGAAATAAAAGTCCCAATGCTGTAAAATAAGTTTTAATTCAAATTTAAGTGGGGGGAATCCGAATGTATTATAATACCGATGACCAGTTTGAGGTTGAATATTTTGACAAAGAGGATTACGAAGAGGCTCGGCGTAAGGATTCAGCTAAACTCCACCGAGCCACGATCCAAATGATGGAGAAGCGTTACAGCTGTTCTTACCCGGAGTTCATTATGCAAGCGAAGTCTCCAGAGCAAAGATCCGCTTTGCAACAATGGTCATTAGCGATCCGCTATTTGGCCAGATACGATGAAAAATTATATGTTTAATCCTTCGATATGAGAACGACATGTTACATTTCATTCATATAATAAAAGGCTGTAAGCGCGGTGATGATACTCACTGGTTTACAGCCTTTCTTTTATCTTTTTTCCTCGAGTATATCGCCGCTTATTGCGTCAACAATAACAGCGAACATATCATTTGATGGCTGCTCCGATTGAACAAGTGTCGATTCGACCTCTATAATCCATACGGATCGCTCTCGATCTTGATAACGGTCTGCTAACGAGGAGCGAATGATCTCATAGTCGCGTCCATGCTGTTGTCTATTTAGGTAGGATATGACGCGTTGGTGAGCCTCATCTTCACTGATCAAGTCGACGGCGTTAAAAGAAAGTTTAGAAATCGATTTGCCCCATGTCGTCACTTTCACGAGGACATCAAACTGTCCTCTTTTGTTTTCGATCTCCATTCCTTCTCCTTCAGGAACATAATAGCGTTCAATGCCGTAGATCGCGCGAATAGAGCGGATCGCGGACGGATCCTCTTGTTTGTCCCGCCAATCCCTTAGAACGTAATCCACCCTTCCTTTCATCATATGTTCGTCCGCCGCAAGTTTCGGTTTTTCAAGATGCGCAGAAACTACGCGATCATAGTTCCCTTCTCGTTTCAACACCGTATAGACTGTAGCTCCTTTTTTCGGCGCGGCGCCTTCAGGGAAAAGGCGGATATCAAGTTCACTCATTTCATAATTTAAGATCACATAATCTCCATAGAAAACGTCGCGCGGATCGACAGGCGCTGTTTTAAGTCTAATTTCATCCCCTGTTTTCGAAATGAAAAGCTGGGCGCCTACGATCAACAACAGTACAAGAACTTGAATACCTATCACTAAGAAGATCTTATTTTTGTTTGTTTTCGCCATCTCATTCGCCCCCTCTGACTAGCCAGCGATTTCGTCTGCGCAAAATCCAATGAATCATGAATAACAATGCCCCGCCAAATAAGAAGAAAATGGATTTATCAAGAAAAGCCCAAGCTAATTGAAAATATCCGACGACACTGCTGATGAGGAACATGATTACACCGAGATTTGCTTTCCAAGCATGTCGCTCTTCGTCTCCAATGTAGATTAAGAACGATGCGTATACAAACATGCTGATTAAATAAATGAACCCTCCAAACGAAAGATAGAACAAAGGAAGGAACAAAAGGATTGGCGTCCATTTCCACACATCTCGCTTAATCTTCCATCCAGCTAACAGTAACAATAAGAAATAAACAATCGCAAATGTAATCGGGTTTGGAAAGAACTCCTCATATTCGTAACTAAAATCATGTAGAAAGACCATAAATACAGCAAATCCAAAACCGAATACAATCGGTCCGACATGAAAGCCATGCGCAACAGGGCGTTCGCCTAACCATAGTCCGAACGCGTACAAGATGAACGGAATCAGACTAACCCAAGCCCAAGGCAGTTGTTGTTCAATGAGTAAAAACAGCATTTGTAGGCCTAGCAGGTTGACCAAGATGAAACCAAACGAAACCTTTTTCCCTTTGAAGGCGTAATACCCTAACCCTACTATGGTAATGGCAAACAACAGGTAACTCATCTGACCAAAGGAGGTCATTGCATACACTTGCCCCGCGAATATCAAGGCGCTTGCTAAATAAAAAAAGAAGGAGCGACGGAGTAAATACAGCAATCCAACCGCGGCTAACGACCATAAGACAAACAGACGCGCGTCATAAGCGATTAAATGATACATCTGTCCAATTAGGATCATACTTCCCCCAAACGTGATGACGCCAAGTCCTAATAAGCCTTGCCCAACCCATTGATGACCCTTGTTGTAGAAGGAAAATCCAAATGAATAAAAACCAGTCATTGTGACTATCAAGATCATCAATCTGACTAGATGAGATAATCCAGCCCAATTGGAGGCGACGAATGTCAGTAAACTAAGTCCAATCAGAATGGAAGCCAACACGGGCAATAGTTGCATTCGCCGTTGATGCGGCGGATATAGATTAATAATTTCCTCGAATTGTTCGGACGTTATGATTTGTTGATTGACCCAGTTCGGGCCCTCTTGTTCAAGCCATTTTCTATTCATGGTATCCCCTCTTTTCATACCCTTTGACATTTAACTCTTTCCTTATAATCTATTGTACGAATTTCCCAGTGGTTTCAAAAGTACCAATATTTTATAGTACCCTTCTTTCGGGATAAATTGACCGAATGGGCAATTTTGACTATGATAAGTTAATGTTTTAATTAAGGAAGTGAGGGGGGCAAGGTAAGTTGGACAAATATCAGCGCAATATCTTGCTGGCGTTATTGATCGCAACTTTTTTATCGGCGATTGAAGTCACCATTGTCAGTACGGCGATGCCCGTCATCGTAAACCAATTGGGAGGTCTCGAACTAATTAGTTGGGTGTTTGCGATCTACCTGTTAACATCTGCAATTACAACCCCGATCTTTGGAAAACTATCTGACCTTTATGGACGAAAGGTGATCTTTATGGTCGGGACCACTATATTTTTGGTTGGGTCGATTCTATGTGGTTTTTCACAAACGATGACCCAATTAATTTGGTTTCGCGCGCTGCAAGGGTTGGGCGCAGGCGCCTTGATGCCTGTCACCTTTACGATCGTCGGCGATATTTTCAATTTTGAACAACGCGCGAAAGCGCAAGGGTTAATTAGCTCCATGTGGGGGATTGCCGGTGTTTTCGGACCGCTTGTCGGTGGTTTCTTTGTCGATTATTTATCATGGCATTGGATCTTTTTCATCAACATTCCGTTTGGAATCTTATCGATGTGGATGATCGGGGCGTTCCTAAAGGAAGACATCGTGAAAAAGAAGCAAAAAATTGATTATGGCGGAGCGATCACTTTTATGGTAGGAATGACGGCCCTTTTGTACGCGTTGCTGTCTGGCGGGAACGAATGGGATTGGAACTCGCTTCCTATTTATAGTTTGTTCATCGTAGCTGTGTTCTTTCTAATCCTATTTACGTGGATTCAATTAAAACACCCAGATCCGCTTATCCCGTTTAAACTGTTTAAGATTAGAGATCTGGCTGTTTCTAACTTAATTAGCTTTTTGACATCGGGGATATTGATTGGATTAACGGCCTATATGCCATTGTGGGTGCAAGGAGTACTTTCGCTTGGCGCAACAGCATCTGGCCTAACCTTGACCCCTATGTCTATTGCCTGGCCATTGGGCGCCGTATTGTGCGGTAGAATCTTGGTTCGGTTTGGGGCTCGAAAGATGTCTCTATACGGTCTCTTGTTTATTTTAATCGGTACTGCGCCTCTTATGATCATCGGAATGAGCACGCCTAATCTGATATTGGTAGTGACGATGTTGATCGTTGGTTTTGGCTTTGGAATCGCGTTCACCGTCTTCACCGTCGTTGTTCAGTCTTCTGTCGAGTGGGAGTTACGCGGAGCGGCAGCATCTTCCAACACTTTTTTGCGGATACTCGGTCAGACACTTGGGATTGCGGTATTGGGAACAATTTTAAATCAACATATTGCTGGTTATTCAGAAGGACAAGTTCCCGCGGATGTTTTGGCGACGGGTATTCACATGATTTTTATTAGTTTAGCGGCGCTTGCGCTTGTTAGTTTGATTGCTGGTTTTTGGATTCCAAAACAGCAAGCCAACGAGGAAGACGCGCAAGTATCGTAAAAAAAAGCTGACACAGAACGCGACAAACCAACATTTTTGGGTCTGAAACGTTTAGGTCAGCTTATTTACTTACTTATTTAAGCGGGCTACCACCTGCAATGAAGCGATAGTCCCAATGTCTGGCAATCGTATCGACTCGTACCCCGCCAGAATCTTTTGAATACGTGTGAAGCACTTTTCCATCCCCCATATAGATACCATTGTGTCCAATCGATGAACGATTTTTTTCATAAAGGTCTTTGCTTGTCCCGCGATACGGCATGAAAAACATAATATCCCCGACCTTCAAATCACGCCAATCCGTCTTAAATGAGACACCATTCTTTACCATGTTTTGATATTGCGATGTCGCCCCACCGCGTCCAATATCGATTCCTGTCGCATCTAAATAAGCTTGACGCGTAAAAGCGGAACAATCAAATGTCTTTGTGCTGCTTCGACTTGAGCCATATTCATACGGGGTTCCTAAATACTTCTTCCCCGCCTTGATGACTGCTTCACGCTGCTGTGATGCGGATGGCTCTTGTTTTGGCGGCTTGACTTCCTCAGCCGCATAGCGTCGCAATCCAACAAAGTTGTTTTGAACGATTCGATCATTAATCGAGAACACTTTTACACTGCCATAAGGTTTGTAGGCGATCGCGATTTGGTTGTTGCCAAGATAGACTCCCGCGGCAAATAAATCTTTTGAACTGTTTCCAAAAAAGGCGATATCACCTGATTTGATTTGTGAGGTTGAAACGGATTTTCCTTGTTGATAAAGAGTTGAAAGACTGCTTGATGATTTAATACCCGAATCTTTTAGTGTGTAGAAAATAAAATCGCCCGCTGTATAGTTGGTTAGTGAATAGCCTATGTACTTTTGCGCTGATTTGGCGATCGGTTGAGAAGCGGCTGCCGCCTGCGCGGGACTTAACGAGGAAAAAGCAAGCAATCCTGCCAGTGTTAAACTTAAAACAGTGATTTTCTTCATCTTATTCATTCCCCCAATTTCTTGTTTACTTAAACTTTGGCATGTTTGGAATTAGTTCCCTGCCAAATTAAATCTACCAGAGGGAAAATAAGGAGTCTAGCGGTAAAATATGATAGATTACCCAGAAAATGTAACAATATATTTTTGTAAGTAAAAAAGAAGGGATTAGCCGATTAAGGCTCTCCCTTCCTCATGTAACAGATGTTAAATTACAAAATCTACGCCGATACTATCTAGTCTGCCAACTTCTTTAATATAAGCTGCAACTGCGCCATGTTCGGCGCTCGCTTCATACGTTTCCAACGCGTTCTGATCCGAAAAACGAACATTTAAAATGAGCTGATATTCTTGATTTCGCTTGGAAACATTACGTCCTGCATGAATTTCAGCAATACCCGGCAACTGGCTTTCCAATGCTTTAAAACGAGTAATGACTTCCTGATACTGTTCTTCTGTTGTTTTATCTGAAAATTTTAATAGAACAACCCGATTAATCACAGGATCCCTCTCCTTCTTTTATGTCTCATGGTATGCGCTCCATTTTACCTGAATTTCATAAGACAAGAAAGAGAGCAAGAGGTTAGTATGATTTATTAGTCATCATCGTCATCGTCATCATCATTTGCATATTTTTCTTTATACTTTACTTTGCGATCCGCTTTGTTTTCGATCTCAAGCTCGACTTCTCTTCCATTGCTGAATTCAATTTCCACTTCCAATTCCCTGAATCCATGTTCAAGTTGAAACGCGGCAATGACTCTCTCTGCTAACTCTTGTTTATCCATCTGTGGGTTGATGCCCAATTTTTTAATGAATGCTTCTACTTCCGCTGCGTTACGATAGCCGTTCTTTTTAGCTTTTTGTTTGCCTTTTACTTCCCATTTGCTCTCGACTTCCCCATCTTTGTTTTTATACTTTAGCTGATATTTGTGGCCAGGCTGAACCTTTAGTTCGATTTCTAATTCTCGTATTGAAGCGAGGTCCGTTTGGGAATCAGCCGCGCGGCGTATCGGAATCTCCTTTACGATGGGTTTTTCCACTTGTTCTTCCGCTTGTTTCGTGACAGGCTCAGTCGTTACAGCTTTAACCGCAACGGTATTTGGAGTTGAATCAGCATTCTCTCTGTGAGAAGCCGCGACGACATAACGAACTTTTTGGTCTGAGTTCAGTAAAACTTTTAGATCATCATCCATCAATAGAGCGGATAATTGGGTCTTCTGATTATCCCGATAAATGATTGTGTCCGCGTCAACCGTAAATTCTCGACTATTTTTCCCATCGTATATGGTTAGCTGCCGATTATTTTCATCCAGCGCCGTTAATGTTCCAACGACTTCGGAACTAGATGATGCGAATGACAACCATGTGAAAGATACGATTAGGGTAAAGACGACGCCAATAGACATGTAAGCCATTTTTTGCTTCAAAGTAAAATCTCCCTCCTTTAGGTCTCTTATAACATACGTATCCATTCCATGATTTACTAGGGTCGGAAGATCAATAAAATAATAAAAAAGAGCAAACTCAGATGAGAGTTGCTCTTTTGAACTTATTCGTTGTCTTTGTGGTATTTTTTATGTTCCCACTTCGGAATGAAACCGTTTTGTTCTAATTTTTCGTATTTCTTATCTAACATGGCATCTATTTTCTCTCCCTTGTCTTTGGAGAAGACACCGAATTCTACATATTTAGCTACAACTTTCTTATGTTGCTCGATCATCTTTTTATGCAGTTTTGCAAGCTCTTGTTGTTGTTGCTCTGTTAATTGAACAGTTTCGTTCACTCCGCTCTCTTCTGCTTGAATCAAGGCCCCGCCACCGAAACTGAGTGATCCGGTGAAAAAGGCCATTGCTAAAACAAAACGCCCCAATTTTGACATACGTTGTCGCTCCTTTTTTTAATAATAATGGACTTCCATCCTAGTTTTGCTTCTTTTGCTTTATTTATGTATCACGTTAAACAAATTAAGTAAGCCTACCGCGTAAGCAAAAAAGGATTGCCTGCGCGGCAATCCAAACTCCATCTTTATGTAAATTAAATGAATTAGGCAATAAACGTTTTGTCTTGTTCAATGATCGGCTTCATTCGCTTCATCTTCACAGCAATATAAGCGGCGATAACTGCTTTCATAAAGTCACCGGGAAGATAGGCAACATTAGATAAAAAAGCCGCTCTTATGTCCATTTCTGTCACAAAACTTAACACAGGACTTCCAATCGCGTAAACGAGGATGATCCCGCCGCACACATTAATCAAAATAGCTTTCAAAAACGTCAGGTTATTCCAAAAACGTTCGGTAAAGAATCCAATCATCAAAGCGGATAGAGGAAAACTCCATAAATAACCAGCTGTAGGAGCGACAAAAGCGGAAAGACCTCCGCGTCCTCCAGAAAGAACCGGCGCGCCGACAGCAACAATCGCTAAAAAGACAAGCATACTGCCCGCGCCGCGCTTCGCTCCTAATAAGCCGCCTGCCAGCATGACTCCAAGTGTTTGAGCCGTGATCGGCACAGTCGGATTAAGCGGGTTAGGAACCGACGGGGCAAAACCTAAGGCGCAGACGATCGACGTAAGCATCGCCATATAAACCATATCTTTTGTATTTATTGCGTCCTCCTCCTTTGTCAACTACGATTTATAATAGGTTAACATTGTGCAAGATCGGGCGCAACATAAAAGTTTGAATCTAAGACCATCTTCCGCTACATTTAATGGAGGAATAAAGGAGGCATCCACACGATGACAAAAAAACTGACAGAGATTCCATTTTCCGTACTGGACCTCGTCCCGATTGGCCAGGGAAGTTCGGCGCAAGAGGCGCTTCATAATAGCTTAGAGCTTGCCCAGCATGCAGAGCAATTGGGCTTTCACCGTTACTGGATCGCGGAGCACCACAATATGCCGGGTATTGCGAGTTCAGCAACTTCCGTTGTAATCGGCCATATTGCGGCTGGAACATCAACGATTCGCGTCGGAGCCGGCGGCATTATGCTTCCTAACCACGCTCCTTTAGTGATTGCTGAACAATTCGGCACATTGGAGTCACTGTTTCCCGGACGGATTGATCTCGGCTTAGGGAGGGCTCCAGGTTCGGATCAAACAACGGCGCGAGCTTTGCGTCGCGATCGACATGGCGGTCTTGATTTTCCGCATCAATTAGCGGAGTTGCGCGGTTATTTCGACCCGTCATTGGCAACAGAACAAAATCAGGTGAGAGCGATTCCCGGCGAAGGACTGTCCATTCCAATTTATTTGCTCGGTTCAAGCGATTTTAGCGCCCGTCTAGCCGGACAGTTAGGTCTGCCGTTTGCTTTCGCAAGTCATTTTTCACCTGACTTTACAGCGCCGGCCATCCAGCTGTATCGCCAAAGTTTTCAACCATCCGCTATATTAAATGAACCGTATTGTATGGTAGCAGTTAATGTGATTGTCGCTGAATCCGATGATGAAGCGCAACGACTCTCTACTTCCATGCAACAGTCCTTTCTTCATTTAATCCGCAATCAACCGGCTCAGTTACAGCCGCCTGTCGAAGACATTAGCGCCTTATGGTTGCCGCATGAAAAGCAAGCAATTGAACGACAACTGGCTGGTTCAATTATCGGCAGTTCCGAAACGGTTGAAAAAAACCTCGGCGCATTTATCGATTTAACGGATGCTGACGAAATCATCGCAAACGCGATGATCTATGATCATCAAGCCCGTTTGAGCAGTTATCAGCTACTTGCTGAACTTGTTCAGGCATAATTGGTAAAGATGTGAAGGAAAAAGAGGGATTTTATTCGACATTGAAGAAATAGTAGTGTAGCAGGGACAGGGATCGGGTGATTTATTGAATTTAATTACGCCTCAACACGCGCATTTGCGTCAAATGATTTTAACTAGGGTTCGACCGATTCAGATGAATTCCGAGTAACAGCGCATTTTCCCTGCCACACCGAAAGGCTCTTCCGCTGAATTTAGTTAAAGGAGTTGTCATTATTGACACATAATCATAGCGATTTTATATTCTCCCTCGATATCGGCACGCGCGCGATTGTCGGTATGATTTTACAACAGACGGGCGACTCGCTGACGATTGTCGATTATGAGTCGATTGAACACCGTGAACGTTCGATGCTGGACGGACAAATTCATCATGTGTCAGAAGTGGCTGAAAGTATTGCCTGTGTCAGGGATCGGCTGGTTGAACGAAACAATCCGTTAAAATATGTATCGGTCGCGGCAGCGGGTAGAACGTTAATCACAACGACAGCATCGTTTGAGCATGCGATTGCGGGGTATCCGCTGCTAAATCAAAATGATACGCTCAGTCTAGAATTATCCGCAATTCAGGAAGCCCAAAAGCAAATAGCGGATAAACATTCCGATTCGGGTTTTCGCGATTATTATTGCGTGGGATACAGTGTTATCAATTATTATTTGGACGGCGAAATCATCGGTAATTTGATCGACCAACGCGGTCAGTCAGCAAAGGTTGAAATCATCGCCACCTTTTTGCCCCGACTCGTTGTCGACTCATTAATGACCGCCTTACAAAAAGCGGATTTGCAGATGAAAACATTAACTTTAGAACCAATTGCCGCGATTAATGCGCTTGTCCCCGCTTCTATGCGCAAGTTAAATATCGCATTGATTGATATTGGCGCGGGCACTTCAGATATTGCGATTACGGCCGATGGAACAATTGTCGCCTACGGCATGGTTGCGGTGGCAGGCGATGAAATTACGGAGGCGCTAAGTCAAGCGTACTTGCTTGACTTCAACGAAGCAGAACAGCTAAAGCGCGTATTGGCTGTTCAATCTGAGGTTCGATATACCGATATCCTTGGTATGGAACATGTTGCCTTTGCGGCAGAAATTATTGAACAACTTAATGAAGTGATCGAGCAACTAGCTGAACAAATTACGCACAAAATTTTAGAATTAAATGAACAAGCGCCGCAAGCAGTGATGTTAATTGGAGGCGGTAGCCTGACCCCTACCTTACCCGAAAGTATTGCAAAAAAATTGCAACTCCCAACTAGTCGTGTCGCTGTTCGTGGAGCTGATGCTATCAAGGGATTAAAGGTAGATGAACAGTTAAAAGGGCCTGAGTTTGTTACCCCGATTGGAATTGCTGTCGCTGCTCAACGCCATCCGATCAAATATGTAACCGTTCGACTAAATGATGAAGAAGTACGTATTTTTGATTTAAAGAAAATTACAGTCGGTGATGTGTTGTTGCATGCGGGCTGGGATTTGCGAACAGTGAAGCCACGTCCAGGTCTCGCTTTGTCCGTTGTCATCAATGGCGATGTAAAATTCATTCCTGGAAAGCTGGGCAAACCACCGCTGATTCTCATAAATGGGCAGGTTGGGCGGTTGAATTCGATTGTTTACGACCAAGATAATTTGCGGATTGAAGCGGGCGCGGATGGCCAAGCTCCGCAAGTGATTGTCAAGGATCTGATTGCAGAGTTTGGCGCAATGACGATCCATCTCGACGATGAAGTCTACCCGCTCCAGCCAATGGTGTTGAAAAATGGCAAGCGATGTCAACCAACCGATCAAGTAAACGACCGAGATGCATTCGATATTCGCTGGCCGCAAACGGTTGCGGACGTTTTAAAGCAAACAGGATATGGCGATCAGGTCCGTTCAATCAATTGTGAGCTGAAGATCAATGGCCAAACGAAACGTGTAAAAGAGCATGATACGGGATGGCGACTGAATGATGAACCAGCTTCGCCGCAGCAATCGATTCGCGAAGGGGATCACCTGACATTTGTTCAGGAAACTGGCTCCAAACAGCCAACCGTTAGAACTTTGATTACCCCAGAAATCGCTCATCTTGCGCAGATTTCGGTGACATTTAACGGACAACCGCTCTCGATCCCTTTACATAGGGTGACTGTCTTACTCAACGGGATTAGCGCTGATTGGGACCAACCGCTGCAGAATGGCGACATCGTCGAATTGGAAATAGCCAAACACCCTACTCGCCCAGTCTACCACGATGTGTTTGCGTATACGATAGCTGACATTACAAAACCAGATGGGGCGATCCATATGAAAACACTAGTCAATGGAAAAGCAGCTGATTTTCAAACCGCTTTACATGATGGGGACGAGATTGAACTACGCTGGGATATAAAAAGAGACGAAACAATCTAGGTATAGGTTTGTCTTGCCAAAAAAGAAAAATAAGATTGATGGGTATATGTAGATTTGAGGTGCGCCCATTTGGATGGATTAAGTGAATTATTGATTAATATTTTAATTATTGTGTCATCTATTTTGGTTTATTTTCATTTTTCATCAGATGAGAAGTATGCAAGACTTAGGTTCGCCGTTTTGGCAACGATGACGATACTGTTATGTATGTCTTTTCCGTTCAGTTTCATAGCTGGATATAAATACGATCTGCGAACAATTCCACTTGTGATTGGAATTTTATACGGGGGCTGGCAGACAAGCGCGCTTGTCTGTCTCGTCATGTTCTTATACCGTTTTTACTTAGGCGGTCCAGGATTTTTGCTGACCGTCTACTCTTTTCCAGCTGTCATTCTTTTGGCCTTTGTGTTTAAGGGTCATTTTAATCAAGGCGGTCGTTTGTTAAAAATCATGTTGGCCTCCGGGTTCGCTTTTTTATGGGCATTTATTTGCTCGATGATTTCCTTTTTTGGTTCAAATCCTTTACCATTCACTTTGGAGAACACTTTGTTCTATGCTGGTTTTTGTTTATTGCATGTGTTAGCGATGTGGATCGCCATCTTTTTAATCGAAAGCTTGGATGAGGTTCGTACGATGCGACAGGAAATGCAGCGAGCCGAAACGTTAAATGCGTTGAGTGAATTGGCTGCTTCGGTTGCGCATGAGATTCGCAATCCGATGACCGTAGTCAGAGGGTTTATGCAGCTATTGAATGAACGGCATAAGGATGAGACGGAACGAAAATATTTAAAGATGATGATCGGTGAACTCGATCATGCGGAATCGATTATTAACAATTTTCTATCGCTCTCAAAACCACAGACAGAAATTATGGAACACATAGATGCCGCCGAACAAATCACCCATGTAGTAAGTGTGATTTCTTCCTATGCAACTTTGAACGGAGTGGAAATAAAACTAAGCATGGATGATGCCCCTCTATCCATTAAAGCAAATCAAGCCAAACTGGGCCAAGTTCTATTAAATCTTATCAAAAACGGAATTGAAGCGATGCCTGACGGGGGAACCATTGAAATCATCGGTTCTGTTCAAGATAGCCATGTTTGGATCGAAGTGGTAGATCAAGGGATCGGCATGACAGAGAAAGAATTAAGTCGGCTCGGCTCCCCATTTTATTCAACGAAAAAGCAAGGAACAGGGATTGGATTATTAACGAGTTATCGGATCATTCACATGATGAAGGGTAATATTCAAGTTTATAGTGAAAAAGGAAAGGGAACGCAATTTATTGTGCAACTGCCTCTTTTCTCCAGGCAAGCTCAAAAGGAAAGCGCCGCCCATTGTTAACGTACGTAATACTGAGCGGCGCGATCAATTTGAGCTTTTTTAAATTGTGTCAACAGTGTTTTTAGAATTTGATCGCGGCTTTTTTCGCCTCATCTATTGCCTTTGCTTTGATTTCCTCTGCTTGATCCGGCAGCTGAGCCATTCCTTCCACGATCACCGATTCAATTGAAGGAACGCCTAAAAAAGTTAAGATACTGCGAATAAAGCGGTCACCCATTTCTAGTTCGCTCATAGGAGGTTCAACATAGATCCCGCCACGCGCTTGAATATGAATGGCCTTTTTACCCGTTAATAAACCAACAGAGCCTTGATCCGTATATTTAAACGTCTTGCCTGCTACACAGATGGCATCAATGTAGTCTTTGACGACAGATGGAAAACTTAAATTCCACAATGGTGTAACAAATACATACTTATCCATCGATATAAATTGATCGACGATTTCATTGAGTCTTCCGACCTTTCTTGTTTCCTCGTCGGTAAGTTCACTGAAATCTACGCCTTGTTGGAGTTTTCCCCAAGCGCTGAACACATCATGATCTAATTTGGGAAACTCTTCCTCAAAAAGGTTGAGGGTAATGATCTCGTCCGTCGGGTTTTCCTGTTGATAAGTCTCAAGAAAGGCTTGGCCTACGCTAAGACAATAAGAGTGTTCAACTGATTTCGGATTTGCTGTGATGTAAAGTACTTTTGCCATGATTTCTCCCCCTTAGTTTGTATTACCTTCATTTAAGGCTACTAGATTTTTTTTAAAAAAACAACCGATTTGTGAGTTTAAACATGCGCCCAACCTCTAACACCACACTCCATATCAAAAGATAGTTCTTTTGTCTAGTCCTTTTTCACGACAAACTGCATATCATTTAGTAAGCTCGAAAGATTGGAGGTGAAGAAAAATGACTTTCGCTCTTTCAGGGTTAATGCTGTATACGATGTGGGCAATCTTTGGACTAATGTTTATCGATTTTCTGGTTGGCTTCTTTCGCTCTCTATCATCCAACTCCTTCCCGCTCAATCTATTCCTAGGAACTCTACAAGACATTCTACAATATGTTTTCCCGCTACTTCTTATCGCAGTCTTGATGAGCCTAGATCCAACAGGTTGGGTCATGCTAATTGCCTATTATGTCGGCGGGCTTGCTGTGATTTGGAAGTATCTGTCCTCCATTAAAAACAGGTTTTAATTCAATTTGACGGAAGCTGTCCCGAGGGGCAGCTTCTTTTCCTTCGTTTAAGGGGACTAGCTCACTACGCGCGGGGACTTCTTAAGAAAGTCTTAAGATTATTCCTTCCTTCTTTTTAAGAAACGAGCGATACAATGTTCTTAGAAAGAAATGCTATACTCTGGAAAGGAGGGTTGCAAACATGAGTGATTACACAATCCTAGTTGTAGACGATGAAAAAGAAATACGGGACGCGATCCAGATTTACTTGAAAAATGAAGGCATGACCGTGTTAAAAGCAAAAGACGGATTTGAGGCGCTAGATATTTTGGACCAGCAGCGCGTCCATTTAGTCATATTAGATATTATGATGCCCCGACTTGATGGAATTTCAGTCACATTTAAGATAAGAGAAGAAAAAAACATCCCAATCATTATGCTTAGCGCTAAAAGCGAAGACACGGATAAAATATTGGGGCTTCAGGTCGGCGCCGATGACTACTTAACCAAGCCGTTTAATCCGTTGGAATTGATCGCTCGGGTCAAATCACAGTTGAGAAGATATGTGAAGCTTGGCACGTATGAAGGCGCTGAAACGATCATTGAATTAAACGGATTGACCTTGGATGAAGCGTCCAAAGAAGTGACAGCGCATGGAGAAGTTGTGCGACTAACGCCACTTGAATATAAAATTGTTGAATTATTGATGAAACATGCGGGAAGGGTCTTTTCAATTGATGAAATTTATGAACGGGTATGGCGAGAGCCGAGCTACAATCCTGCAAATACGGTTGCTGTTCATATTCGAAAAATCCGCGAAAAAATTGAAATCGATCCGAAAAATCCGAGATATTTAAAGGTGGTTTGGGGAATTGGATACAAAATGGAAAAATAATTGGGCGCGGGTGATTGTATGGCTGTTACTTTTCTCTCATGGGGTTCATGGCGTGATGACAACGATCACGCAAGGTCCTGATTATATCGGGAAGAATTATTTTGGAACTCATTCGTTTCAATTTGAGCTGAATAGATATATCGACGATTTACTTGTATTCGAATTAAATTACATCCCGATTGAGGAAGCAAAAAAACAAATTACAGTCACATCGGAGGAAATTGAAGAGCATCGTCTTCGTTATGGAGAATTGCCTGATCAAGTTCAAAATATAAAAGACCAGTATGAAGATAAAATTAATCAAGCAATCGCAAATAACAATCAACAAAATGCCGACGCATATACTGCGGAACGAGATCGGAAAATCGAAGACATTACAGAAAACTTCCGAAATGATGAGCATGTTCTGGCCAAAGTCGCGAAGGAAAAGGAGGCGGAAATCGATGAGATTTATAAGGGATTGGATCGAGGGCGAACAGGATTTAAACAACATTATCGCTATTTTGTGTACCGTATAACAGACAAAGAAACAGGACAAGTATACAGTAATCTTTCAGCGAAAGATCGGGAACAAAAGATTAGAGACGGCCAAATGGCTTATCTAAGGGACTATTCACTTGGTAATTCTCAGTCGGTTCAAGAAAGCCATCACAGAACGGGTGGGATTAGTTACTCAGGCGATATTCCTGTAGATCACCCCTACAAGCTTCCGATTGAGACATCTCCAAGAAATTTTGAAGGCCAAATTGGAGTTACGAATGCAATCAAAACATCGTCTGATTACGCAGCGTTTCAATCCCAACAACGCCTCTTTTATGTGTATGCGATTAGCGGAGTGGTTTCCTTGCTCATCAGTCTATTTGTGGTGAATCGATGGCAGATTATAGAGCGTATTGCTCCACGGACAGGACAAGCGACTTTTAATCGAGTTCCACTTGATTTCGCCGCTGGAATTACCGCCATTGCCTTGTTCATCGCGTTTAACCGACTGGACACCGTTCGTTTCATTCGTGTGGAATCTGTAAGCAGAGCCATTAGATTTTTGTTTTATAACAGTTTATGGACAGGTCTGGCTATTGCGCTATTGATCTATCTGTATCGCCGTTTGAAAGAAGGATCAGACCCGCAGGCCGATTTTCGCGGCAGCATGACCGCGCGAATTTGGCAAACAGCGCAAGAGTCCTTTCTAATCCGAAGTACAGGGGTACAGATTTTTCTGATCTTGTTGTTTGCTCTAGGGCTTGGTCCCGGCGCAATCATCGTTTATTTGTTTAATTCTAGCTTCTTATTTGTTTTGTATTGCGGCATCGCTTTACTAATTGGGTTGCCCCTGCTCTATCTTATCTTAAGACAAGCGGGTTATTTCAATAAGATTGCGCTTTATTTGGAAAATATCGTTCAAGGGTACGCAGTCCCTGATTTAACAATAAAAGGTCAATCGAAATTAGCCAAAATAGCCGAAAATGTGAATCGATTAAAGCAAGGCGTTAAGGTGTCCCAACAAGAGCAAGCAAAAAGCGAACGATTAAAAACAGAATTAATCACCAATGTGAGCCATGACTTGCGGACGCCGTTAACATCGGTGATCACTTATACGGAATTGTTAAAACAACCCAACCTATCAGATGAAGAACGCGCATCGTATGTAGGGATCATTGATCAAAAATCTAAGCGGTTAAAGGTGTTGATTGATGACCTGTTTGAAGCGTCAAAAATGGCGAGTGGAAGTGTAGAGTTAACGAAACAAAAAGTCGATCTTGTGCAATTGTTACAGCAGGCTTTAGCCGAATATGATGAACAGATCAAAACTTCAGGCTTACAATTTCGGATTACAACACCAGAAACACCCGTCTACGCGCTAGTCGATGGACAAAAGGTGTGGCGCGCGTTTGATAATTTGATCTACAACATCTTAAAATACAGTTTGGAACATACTCGCGTCTATATTTCAGTTCAAGCCGACGGTTCCATTGCCCGCATTATTTTTAGAAATATTGCTAAATATGAGCTGGGTGAAAATGTAGACGAATTGTTTGAACGATTTAAACGTGGCGATACGTCACGGCAAACAGAAGGCTCAGGATTAGGACTAGCAATCGCTAAATCGATCATTGATCTTCATGATGGTTCGCTAGACATTGAAGTGGATGGCGACCTGTTCAAAGTGACGATTTCTTTACAAAGCGCCTAAAAATGAAGAGCCCTGATCTACGGCCTCAGCTGGTCGTTTATCAGGGCTCTTGTTGTTATTCTTGCCACTTCATGTCACCGATACACGGTTCACAAACATAGAGGTGGTATGAATTTTCTAAGTGATCTGCTTGCTCCTCATCAGGAGGGCTTTCGAGTTGGCCGCAAACTTCACAAATTTTACTCACTACACTTCCTCCCTATCCAATGCATAGCCTTGGTCAATGACTGCTTGTTCAATATCTATTGCGGAAGCCGCAGCGTCATTATAGGATACTTTCGCCTCCGCTTGCGGCAAGTTGATTTCCACTTGGCGAACGCCCCATACATCTAGCAGAGCGCCTTTTATGAGTTCAACGTCTTTTTGCTCATGCATCCCTTGAATCGATAGCTTCTTTATTTTCATCAAAAAAGCCTCCTCGGAATTAAGATTAGTGAACAGAAGGAGGGCCTTTACGCAAACCTTCGCCCATTCCTTTCATGAATTCAAGCGCTGTATATAACGTAGAATTCACATCTGAGTCCCGCAAGTTTTTGGTTAAGCCCCATAGACCGCTAGGTTTTCCTTCGTCTGTTGGGTCGCTTGTTGTTTTCTGTAAGCCATGCGCGACCCCATTTAAGATGCGGCTTAATTGTTCCGGTTCAATTTGACCTATAAATCTTGCTAAGCTCGTCACGTTTTTAACCGAGTGATAGACAGACTGTTGGTTTAATTGCTGGAGGGCCAGCATGCTAACTTCCTCCCGCGTCTTCAATACCCCTTGTAAAATGTCCAATAGTCCAGCTTCATGCGCTTCCTTGAGGATGTCTAAAAAAACGATTAACGCATCCTTACTTTCCGCGACAGCCCCAAGCACCTCTTGGATATCTTGACTTTGCGCTTCCGCTGGATCTATCTGCTCCCTCTCGATGTTACGGATGGCTTTGGCCATGTTGTTCGCCTCCATTTTCTAACCATTCTGGGATCGGCGTGAAGTCTGCCCGTTTCCATTTGTCTTCCACTTTGATGCCGATTTGAGGGACACGGTTACCAAAACGATGATTCACATCAGGCAAAGGTGGTTCTCCTTGCGCTTCGAGCACGACCATTTTCACGTTCATTTCCTTGTAATTTGGCGTATGGGTAATCCGATCATGATAGCTACTCGTCAAACGGTTCACCATGTCTTCATCCGTTGTTGAGTTCATCGTTAGATATAGCTCATTCCCTTTTACTGTATCTGTTACATGAGCTCTCACTTCGACCTCTCCATATGGGGAAGTCAACTGAACTAAAGCTCCATCGTCAATCCCTCGTTGTTCAGCTAATTCCGGCGAAACCTCTAGCCACGGCTGAGATACTTTGTGAACAATCCCCGGCACACGGTACGTTAAATTCCCTTCATGGAAATGTTCAAGCAACCTTCCGTTGTTTAAGTGCAGATCATAATCTTCTCCAGGATCAAATGGCGGCGTCCAATCGACTGGGAACAAGCGGGCTTTGCCATCTGGAAAAGCAAATTTATCGGTGTAAAGCAGTTCAGTGTCTGTTCCATCGGCTTGAACTGGCCATAGTTGCGAGTTGAACCCTTCCAAACGTTCGTAGCTAACCCCCGCAAAAACAGGCGCCAACCGCGCGGCTTCGGCCATAATTTCGCTTGGATGCGTATAATTCCAATTGGCTCCGAGTTTGTTAGCGAGCAGTTGGAAAATTTCCCAATCGGGTTTCGACTCGCCCATCGGTTCTAACACACGGTAAAACCGTTGAATGCGTCGCTCCGTGTTCGTAAAGGTTCCCTCTTTTTCCAAACTCGGCGCGGCTGGCAACACAACATCCGCAAACTGAGCGGTTCTTGAAAAAAAGATGTCCTGGACAACAAAAAAGTCTAGTTTTTCAAACGCAGAGTCAACATGGTTGCTATTCGAGTCGACAATGGCCATTTCTTCTCCGAACAAATACATCGCTTTGAGCTTGCCTTTATGAATCATCTCGACCATTTGATGGTTGTTCAATCCAGGCTTAGCGGGTAGCTCAACACCCCAAGCATGCCCGTATTTTTTCCGAACTTGCGCGTCTTCCACGGGCTCATATCCAGGCATCCAAGCAGGCATCGTGCCGAAATCGCAAGCGCCTTGAACGTTATTATGGCCACGCAGCGGATAAGCTCCAGCCCCTGGTTTACCGTAATTGCCCGTAACGAGCAACAAATTAGATATAGCTGTGCTCGTATCCGTCGCCCCGAGGTGTTGGGTAACCCCCATCCCCCATAAAATACAGACACCTTCTGCTTCGTGTACCATTTTAGCCAGTTGGATCAAGGTCTGTTGCTCAATTCCTGTCGTTTCTTCAGCGTATTCCAGCGTAAACTTTTCTAAAGATGCAACGTATTCTTCATATCCATTGACACGTTCTTCAATAAACGATTGCGCCCCCCACCCTTGATCAATGATATATTTGGTAATCGCATTCAATAACACCAAGTCTGTCGATGGTTTAGGGTGAATAAACAAATCCGCTCGTTCTGCAAGTTCATTCTTCCTTAAATCAACAACCGCTAATTTTTGCCCATGTAATTTATGAGCCCGTTTAATCCGAGTTGCCAACACGGGATGGGATTCCGCGGGATTCGCTCCAATCACGAGCACGAGACCAGCGGAGTAAATATCTTGAATCGTTCCAGAGTCCCCTCCGATTCCGACAGTTCGAATTAGACCAGCGGTAGCTGGGGACTGACAATATCGTGAACAGTTGTCCACATTATTTGTACCCATCACTGCGCGGGCCAACTTTTGAAACAAATAGTTCTCTTCATTCGTACACTTCGATGAGGCAATGTATCCGATGGAATCAGAACCCTCTCGTTCCTTGATTTCTGTTAACTTAGAGGCGATTAAATCAAGCGCCTCATCCCAGCTCGCCTCGACAAAGCGGTCTCCTTTTCGGATCAATGGCTTTGTTAACCGCTCCTCGCTGTTGACAAAATCCCAGCCAAATTTCCCTTTAATGCAAGTGGAAATTCCGTTGGCAGGCGCCTCCTGTTGCGGCTCGACTTTTAGTATTTTCCGATCTTTTGTCCAGATTTCAAAACTACAGCCAACCCCGCAATACGTACAGACTGTTTTTGTCCGCTTGATCCGAGCTTTTCTCATCGCTGCTTCCATCTCAGATATCACAAAGATTTCTTTGTAACCTGGCTCGATTTCTTTCGTGAGATCGATCATCGGCTCAAGCGCTTGTTTCGGTATCCCTGTCAAATAACCGGCCTCACCGAGCATTGATTTTTCCATTAGAGCATTACAAGGACATACAGTGACACAATGCCCACACGATACGCAGGAGGATTCATCGATCGACACATCGTTATCCCAAATGACGCGGGGATGTTCGCGGTTCCAATCGATCGTTAATGTTTCGTTGACTTGTAAATCTTGACAAGCCTCCACACATAAACCACATAAAATACATTGATCTGGTTCGTAACGATAGAATGGATGGGTATTGTCGGGAGGATACGGTTTCGGTTTAAATTCATACTGCTGATGCTCAATTTCGAAATATTCCGCTGTATTATGGACGGTACAATTTCCATTGTTGTTATCGCACACTGTGCAGTACAGTTCATGGCGCGTTAAAATGCGTTCCATTCCTTCACGTTGAGCCGCCTTCGCCTTGTCTGAAATAGAGCTGATTTCCATGCCCGGTTTAGCTTCAGTCGCGCACGAGCGAACCAGTTCCCCGTTTATTTCAACATAACATGTATCACACGACTGGATTGCTCCCAATTGATCATGAAAACAAATACTTGGGATGTACAAGTCTTGTTCTCTTGCCGCCTCTAAAACCTTTTGACCCGGCTTTGCAAACAAATCTTGGTTATTGATCCGAATCGAAAATTGCTCCTGTCTCGATCCCATTAAATCCAACTCCCTTCAACTTACCTGTACCTTATTTTGGTTCAGAGTTGGTATTTATATGTAAAAATTTTCAATTTAATTGAATAATAGGATGAGGATCGAGGGTGGTAAGCGAAAAGGGCAAAGGCGCGCAGAAAACCGAACTGAATGAGCACTGAAATTCCCGCTATTTTCACTAGAACACTTCTTAAGGTTTGATCAACAAGTTTCTCAATAAAAAACTAATGAAATAATGGATGGAACCGACAATTAGCAATACGAAAAAACCTTCCGCAATCCGCAAATAGACAGTTAACCACGCGCTGTATAAAATGGTGTACAAAAGGAGCAACAGAACCGCCGTAAATATCGCTAAAATAATTCTTTCCTTTCTTCCTTTGTAAAAGAGAGCCCCCGCTGAACTAATTGAACCCAAAAGGATCGCTTCCCCGGACAAGAATCGCAAACTGTTAAGAGAATTAGTCATCTCATCCTCTATCGGTAAATTAGCGTTACAAATCGATAATGCGACGATGAATGAAAGCAACAGATAAGCCCCAAATAAGTATTTCTTCAAATTTAAATATCTCTCCCTTGTAATGTAACAGCCGCGCAGAGGAACTCCGCGCGGCTGTTAACATTTTCCTCTATTTACGATTTATTATTTGGATCGATCTGACAGCCTGTCTCATCACACGCGTCGCCAGAATGCTCATCATCGTTATTGACGATTGAAAGCGGCTGGCTTTCTTGCCATGCTTTGTCTAACGTTTTTAAAAAGAATTCGCTTGGATGGGCTCCAGAAATCCCATATTTCCGATCTATTACATAAAAAGGGACAGCGCGGACCCCCAACTCCTGAGCTTCTCGTTGTTCAGTTCGAACTTGTTCACTATACGCGGTACCATCTAGCATCGCGGCGATTTGCTTTGTGTCCAGTCCAACCTCTTCGCCAAGCTCCAAGAGTGTTTCTCGATCGCTCAGCCGTTTTCCTTCAATAAAGTAAGCGGAAAACAAACGCTCAACCATTTGCGGTTGCTTGCCTGACGCGGTCGCTAATAGCGTTAACCGATGGGCATCAAACGTATTAGCGGGAATCATCTTGTCAAACTGAAAATCAAGTCCTTCAGCTTGCGCTTGTTGGTTCATATCGGCGTACGTTTTTTTCGCCTGTTCCCGACTCATCCCATATTTCGTCGCTAGGTTATCATAAGCATCCATTGTCGCATCTTTTGGTTTTTCTGGGTCTAATTCAAAACTTTTGTAAGTAATTTTAACATGTTCGCTATGAGCAAACTCTTTTAACGCGGCCTCCAGCCGACGAGCGCCAATATAGCAAAACGGTCACATGTAATCAGACCAAATTTCAATCTTCATTCCGACACCTCCATCTTTCATCTATTCTAACTTAGTTTACCAAAGCCATTCAACTCTATGGCGCCGACCGCGTCAGACTATGTACATCGTATGAATTTGCTCCTCACTCGCGGCTATATCCGTTCAAACAATCCTAGTTCTCTAATTTGTTTGCCGTCGAGTCGGGCTAATTGATTTAGAAATTCAATTTGGAAACTCCCTGGTCCTTCTGCGCCTTTCAGGCGCGCGGCCGTTTCGGCGGCTATACCATAACTTACAAGCGCCGCGATGGACGCAATTAATAAATTGGATTCAACCGCGGCGAACGCGCCGATTACAGCGGTTACTAAGCAGCCGGTACCCGTCACCTTTGTCAGTAAAGCATTCCCATTTTTTACAGCATAGGTAACTTTTCCATCGCTAATAATGTCCGTTTCACCGGTAATGACGACAACTGTCTTCAGCGCTACTGCAGCTTTTTTGGCTAAATCGACGATATCTCCATCGCCCTCTCCAGCGTCAACCCCTTTAATCGCCCACTCCTGTCCAACGACATTAGCGACCTCAGCGGCATTTCCTCTAAGGATGGAAACGCGGGTATCTCGAACGATTTTTCGAGCAGTATTTGTTCGATAAGGAGTTGCGCCCGCGCCGACGGGATCAAATAATAACGGAACACCCGCGCTATTCGCAGCTTGCCCCGCTAGTAACATCGCCTCTACTTCTGTTTCATTTAATGTGCCGATATTTAAAACGACAGCCCCTGCGATGCGCGCCATGTCGGCGACCTCTTGTTTCGCGTAGGCCATCACAGGTGAGGCGCCTAAAGCTAATAAACCGTTTGCAGTAAAATTTGTGACGACGACATTAGTCATGCTGTGCACAAGTGGATTATGGTTACGAATTCGTTCTAATAGTTCAGCAATCTTATCGTTTTGCATCGGTACCAATCCCCTTTATATATAGTTTACAGCCTATTCCTATTTTACTGCTACAGCATTTCGCTTGTCTAATGTATTAAAAAAGACCCGCCGCTTTGCAACGGTCAGGTCAGGTCTGGCTAACTTGTCATCGAGCATTAACCCCAGTTTATATAGTCAATTTCAGTCTCGTGATCAAGTATAAAAACTAACAACTCTTCATAATCCTGAAACTGCTGTTCCAGCGCGTCTTCGTTTCGCATATACACCGTGGCAATCCGTTCTTGGCTCATCGTCTTATTCACCCCTTTATTAGAATGCGTCGACCGTTAGTTACTTATCCGAACCTATTTTTCCTATCGGATTTCTGCTACAATTTGGTTACTAACATTAAAAAAGGACGTGTTAATAATGGACAATATTTATCTCGATTATAATGCGAGCACTCCAATTGACCAGGAAGTAGCCGAGGCGATGCAACCTTATCTGAGCGATTTTTTTGGCAATCCTTCAAGCAGCCATTGGGCGTCGAAACAAGCGGGATCTGCTATTCAACAAGCCCGAGCCCAAGTCGCTTCTTTATTAGGTTGCAGCTCTGATGAAATTATTTTCACTAGCGGCGGCAGCGAAGCGAATAATCACGCTCTGAAAGGAGTCTTTTATGCCCTGCAAGCGAAAGGAAAACATATCATTACGAGCAAGATCGAACATCCTGCGATCCTTGCCCCTTGTCATTTTCTTGAGAAATTGGGAGCCGAAGTAACGTATGTTGGCGTTGATGAATTTGGACAAGTGTCTGTCGAGGAAGTGAAGCGAGCGATTCGCGAAGATACAATTCTGATCTCGATTATGCACGCGAACAATGAGGTGGGAACGCTGCAACCGATTGAAAAAATCTCCCATATCGCAAAAGAGCGTGGCATTTTGTTGCATACAGACGCGGCGCAATCCGTTGGAAAAGTTCCAACTCGCGTGGATGAACTTGGCGTGGATCTGCTAACGATTGCCGGTCATAAAATGTATGCTCCGAAAGGGGTTGGCGCCCTTTACATTCGCCAAGGGACTCCAATCGAGAGCTTTATCCATGGAGCGGGACATGAAAATGGCCGTCGAGCCGGCACGGAAAATGTGATGTTTATCGTCGGCTTAGGTAAAGCGTCCGCTCTCGCTGAACAAAACCTTGAGAATCAAGGCGAAGGCCAGCTAAGGGATCACTTTGAACAGGCTTTGAAAAAGCATTTTGGAGAACGAGTAGTCATTAATGGGCATCCGACAGAACGCTTGCCAAACACAGCGAGTATAAGTTTTGTAGAACAAATAGGACAAGATATTTTGAAAAAGCTACCCGAAGTTGCTGCCTCAACAGGAGCCGCCTGTGACTCGGGACAAGTCCAACTATCTTCGGTCCTAAAAGAGATGAAGGTGGAGCCTAGGGTTGGAATGGGAACGATCCGTTTCAGCCTTGGACGATATACGACATTAGAGCAAATTGAACATGTCGTTGAATCCTTAGTAAACACTATATAAAAATAGAAAAGGCGAGCCGCTCAATAACGGTTTGCCTTTTCCATTTCATTTCCCTTCCAATATTTCCTAGGCAAGCGCAGGATTCAACAATTTACTTACAAATTCAACAAGAATCTGTATTTCTATTGTTTTTTCTACATAAATCAATTACATTTAAATTACGGTAAACGCGTGTTTTTAGCGTACCATCATCCTTAGCTGAATGGAAGGAGGCTACTATGACTGAACATCTTTTAATCATATTTCCTCACCCCGATGATGAAGCATTTAGTTGCGCGGGAATGGTCCGCTCCTATACGGAACGGGGAGTCCCAACGACTTATATTTGTTTGACATTAGGTGAAATGGGTCGCAATATGGGCAATCCTATTTTCGCCAATCGAGAGACGCTACCTTTGATTCGTAAGAAAGAATTAGAACAAGCTTGTGAGGCGATGGGTGTTAACGATCTGCGATTATGGGGGATGCGAGATAAAACGATTGAATTTGAAGTAGAGCTTGCTGATCAGCTTTATGACGCGCTGTTAGCGATAAAACCAACCAAAGTCATTAGTTTCTATCCAGGTTTCAGCGTCCATCCTGATCATGATGCCTGCGCGGAGGCCGTTGTCAAAGCCATCCGAAAATTAGAACCTACGCAAAGGCCCATCTTTTATGGTGTCGCTTTTGCCGCAGACTCAATAGAAAAATTAGGTCGACCGTCTTTCATTGTTGACGTTTCTCGATATCGAGACGTGAAGATGGCTGTTTTAGAAGCCCACGCGTCACAAAGCGAAGGAATGCTCAATCGTGTAACGAAATACAAAGAACCAGCCCTATTGAAACGACTAGAGGAAGAATGGTTCTGGGGTATAGATTTTAGCAAGTAAATCAAATCATATGCTAAAAAAGGACTGTCTGGTACGTTCTACTCAAGAGCGTACCAGACAGTCCTTTTCGGTTATGTAAACCGCGCGCCCATGTCCGAGTAGAATCAACCGAATATTCCAGAAGAAAGTTCACTCAGATCAAGCTGCCTCGCAGCGCGCAACAATTTTCACTTAGGGCTGCTTTCTTCCGAACCTGACCCGATTCATGAATTGTTGCCGCGCGAGACTTGATCGTCATCGGCGCTTTCATCCGTTTTCCTCACTTGATTCACCCTCGCATAGGAGTTCAATCCCGCTGGACGGATTGCGGGTTACAGGGCACCGTCAGCTCCCCATCTAGCGCGGTTTATAACGTAAACAGTTTGTTTTGTGGATTAACCTTACTATAACATGCAAGAGCATAGATAACATTAGTAGATGTCATCCACATTTTCCAAATCATCACCGTATTCAGCAATGATTGGTAACCACACCGTGAAAGTTGTCCCCTTGCCAAGTTCACTATGAACCGAGATCTTTCCATGATGCAACTTAACCAATTGCTGGACAATCGATAACCCAAGCCCAGTCCCTTTATTTGCTTTTGAACGGACGCGATCCCCTTTAAAGAAACGCTCCCAGATTCTTTCCAAATCACCCGTTTCAATGCCTATCCCCGTATCTTTGATGTTAATTTTCAAATACTGTTCTTCACGGAGCACGAGCGCTTGCACATGACCTTTGGATGTGAATTTCACAGCATTCTGCAACAGGTTTTTAAATATTTGGGCGACGCGATCTCGATCGGCATACACCATTGGTAACCCTGCCTCAGCTGTAATCTCTAGTTGCGTTTCCTTCGCATCGGCTTCAGGCTGAAATGCAAACATTAGTTTTTCCAATAAATCAACAATATCAACAGGAGTTTTAAACAAGGTGATATCTTTATTTTCAAGTTTAATTAAGTCCATTAGATCTTCGACTAAACGATTAAGGTGCATCGTTTCTTGATACATCACTTGATAATAATGTTGGCGCGTTTCTTCCTCGCGAATAAGTCCATCCTGAAGCGCCTCCAAGAAACCTTGAATCGCTGTCAATGGTGTGCGTAGGTCATGTGAAATATTAGCTAAAAAGTCATTGCGAATCTTTTCTTCCCTTTTTAAATTCATTTCATCTTTTTCTACTTTTTCAGCTAATCGATTGACTGTTTTCGCCAAATCTGCCAACTCAGCAGGATTGTCAATTTCCAAGCGTTGGTGATAATTACCTTGTTCAATTTCCATCGCGGTGCGTTCAATATAGTGCAACGGTCTTGTAATCGACCACGATAAGTAAGAAACAATGGCAGTTGATAAAATGACTCCAAAAAGGATCGCCCAAAGAATCGTTTCGCGAATAAACACAAACGTTTGATTCAAACCCTCAACCGGGGCATGCAGCACAATTCCGCCGTAGATGTTCTTTTTTGCGCCCCAGGGTACAACCACTGAGATCATCGGCTTATTGAGGCCTTCGAAATGCAACTCTGACAAAACATCTTGTCCTTTTAAAGCTCGATCTACGATCCGCGGGGCAACTGATTTTCCGATAAACACTTCATCTTTCATTGAAGTTGCGATAATCTGCCCTTCTTTATCGAATACCCAAATCCGCGTATCAAAGGATTGATCGAGAAGCGCCAACATTTCGATCGTTTTTTCATCAATATTTTCGTGTCGTTGAATCGTCGCATTAACCCTTTTGGCCTTACGCACAAGTTCTTCTTGGGTTTGCGTATACATATAATCTTTTGTTAACCATGAAATAGAAAACCCGACAACTCCAAGTCCAATGAGGAGTGTCACCAAAAAACTGATCAGGATCCGCCTAAATAAAGTTTTGTTGAACCATTTCAATCTGATTCAACCTCAAACTTATATCCGACCCCCCACATCGTCCGAATAAAATCGGTCTTCAGACCAGACAGGTGTTTCCGAATTTTTTTAATATGGACATCAATCGTTCGAACATCGCCAAAGAAATCATAGCCCCAAATTTGCTCTAGCAACTGTTCCCTCGAAAAAACGTGACCGGGGGATTTCGCCAAGCAAACGAGTAAATCAAATTCTTTGGGTCGAAAAGATAGTTTTTCTCCATTTGCAATCACTTCTCGACGTGAAATATCAATCGTTAATTCATCAAATCCGAGCACCTTTACACCATCATCCGTCTCAGGTTTCGTTTCTTTGACTTGCATTCTACGAAAGATAGCCTTCATCCGAGCGACGAGCTCTCGGGGACTGAACGGTTTACTCATATAGTCATCGGCGCCCAATTCGAGACCGAGAATTCGATCAATCTCCTCGTCCTTCGCAGTTAACATGATTATCGGCACATCTGAGTTTTTGCGAATTTCTCGACAAACATCAAATCCATCAAGCCCAGGCATCATCACATCTAAGATGATTAAATCTAGTTCATGGCTTGTCGCTAATTCAAGCGCTGTTTTTCCATTATCCGCTTCAAGCAAATCGATCTGTTGTTGCTCAAAATACAGGCGAATAATCTCACGAACATTTGGATCGTCATCAGCGAGCAATACCTTGCTAGTTACCACTGATAGCAGCCTCCTCACTCATGAAAAATGTTACTAGATTATTATACCATACGTTACTAGATTTGCTTTGAAGCGGTGTTAAAAAACCAAAAAAGACTTCCGCAGAAGTCCCCTAGAAAAGTCGTTCATGTTTTTTGAACCAGTCGTTTAGATTTTTATAGCACTTTATAGTGTGAAGGAGGGTACCTGAGGTTTCATTGGCGGGACGGGTCATATAAATGTTAACCGATTGTTCTGGGTCTCTGAATTTTAATAACCACTTTGTCTTTTTCTCTGTACGATATAGGAGTTCTAATTGTTCAGCTTTTAATTGTTGTAATTCCATGCTATGTTCACCATCCTTTTCATTCTCCTCCCTCAACCACATCTAAAAATTTGTCTATCTAGATGAAAACGCCCATCCCGCAAGGGACGGGCGTTTAAGTATGTTATTATTGCTCTTCTTCTTCAGTATCCGCGTCAGCATCTGTTTCCGCGTCATCAGCGTCAGCGTCTGTCTCAGCATCTGCATCTTCAGCGTCCTCTTCGTCAATTCCATCGCCTGTTGTTGGAACACTGTCATTCTCATCTGTTTCTACATCATCTAGGCCAGTTACATCTTCGATTTGCTCATCATCTGTTGGCTCCTCAGTTGTTCCTCCTGATGAACATGCCGCTAAACTTAAAGCTAATACAGACGCTAAACCTAACTTATATAATTTTTTCATTTTCGATAAATCCCCTTTCAACAACTTTGTTTGTTGCCTTCAATTATCATAATAGGTTAGAATTGTAAACGCGCTGTATCCAAAGCTTGACCTTTCTGTGATCTTTTTATGATCTTTTTATGACCATCTCCAGTTTGTTGTCGAAATTTGTCGGAATGGGTGAATCTAAGCTGAATATATAAAAACTGGCCTGTAAGTGTCTTTGCAACGACTCCAGGCCAGTTCCTTTTTTTTCACTTATATATTTAATTGTTTCAGGACAGCTTGAGCTAGCGCTTCAATGTATAACGGATCCGTATTTAATGATTTTGTTCGCACAAATTGCATATTCAACTCTTCCGCAACTTGTTTACACTCGATATCGAGATCATACAAAATTTCGAGGTGATCACTTACAAACCCGGTCGCGCAAATAATCAAATTGTCCGTTCCCGCCTCTTTTAGCTCTCGCATCCGATCCAAAATATCTGGACCAAGCCAAGGCACATTCGTTTGCGCGGCGCTTTGCCAGCCTGTTTCCCAATTTTCAAGTTGCAATTGTTCAGCAATCGCTTCCGCTGTTTCTCTCAATTGGTCTACATATGGATCGTTCATCTCCACAATCTTTTCTGGCAGACTGTGGGCCGTGAAAACAACTTTTACAGCTTGACGATCATCAAATGATTGGAAAGCTTCTTCCACTCTTTCAACAAGGGCTTGGATATATGTAGGCTCTAAATGATACTGATTGACAGACGTAAGTTCCACGCTATGTTTCTGAGCGGCTTCACTTGCTGTTTTATTGTACCCACCAACGCTCATTACGGAATAATGTGGCGCTAACACAATCGAAACCGCTTTTTTAATTCCGTCTTTAGCCATCTCTTCTACAGCGGTCTCAATAAACGGCGGCGCGTGTCTCATTCCCATGTAGGCCTTAAACTCATACTCCTCTGACGTTTCATTCAACTTTGCTTCTAGGTGTTCGACTTGGCCCCTTGTAATTACTTTTAAAGGTGAAATTCCACCAATGGCATTGTAGCGATCCAAAAGATCTTGCAGTTGTTCTGGGCTTGGCGGTCTTCCCCTGCGGATATGTGTATAATAGGCTTCCACATCATCAAGGCTTGGCGGCGTGCCGTAAGCCATCACGAGTAAGCCGATCGTTTGCTTTGACATCCCTCGTTCGACTTCCCTTCTTATCTGTTTTTGATCACAGACGCGCTGTATTCATGGATAAATTCAGTTAATCTTCTTAACATGTCTCCAGGAACCTCAGGGAAAATCCCATGACCGAGATTAAATACAAAACCAGGTTTTTCAAGCCCTTGGTCAATGATTTGTTTCGCTTTTTCTTCTAGAACAGGCCATGGAGCCAACAATGTTCCTGGATCGAGATTTCCTTGAATAGCAAATTTCTCTCCGACGCGCTTACGTCCTTCGGGAATGGTCACACGCCAATCTAAGCCGATTACCTCTGTGTCATATTCACTCCATAATGGCAGTAATTCGCCTGAAGCAACGCCAAAATATATTTTCGGCGCTGGTAAATCTTTTAATTCAGTGAAGATGCGTTGCATCGTTGGATAAACATACTTGGTATAGTCTTGCGCGGATAATGCTCCAACCCAACTATCGAAAATTTGAACCGCTTTTGCTCCCGCGTCTACTTGGGCTCTTAAATACGTAATAATCATGTCAGCTAGCTTGTCCATGAGGCTCGTCCAAACTTCTGGATGACTATACATCAACTGTTTTGTGCGGATGTAGTTACGCGAAGGTCCGCCTTCAACGATGTAGCTAGCCAATGTGAACGGCGCGCCTGTAAAGCCGATCAGCGGCACTTTCAGTTCTCGAGCCAAAATTTTAATCGTTTCTAGGACGTAAGGCAAATCTTCCTCGGGTTCAAGGGCGCGTAAACTCGCAATATCTTCCGCCGTTCGATAAGGCGTTTCGAGTACGGGTCCTCTATTTTCAATAATATCGTATTTGACGCCCATCGGCCCTAGCGGGACCATAATGTCTGAGAATAAAATGGCTGCGTCTACACCTAGCTGCTGCACTGGCAAAATCGTCACTTCAGCGCACAACTCAGGTATTTTACAAATTTCCAATAAGGAATATTTTTTTCTAATCTCACGATATTCCGATTGATATCGTCCTGCTTGACGCATATACCAAACTGGCGTATGGTCAACTTCTTGTTTTAAACACGCTTTTAAAAAAGTATCGTTAAAAGTCATTGAAAAATCCTCATTTCTATCATTTTAAGATCTTCTCAATATATTATGAATGTTTTACAAACATTTAACAAGGTGATTGATGTTATCATCTGTGACACCTTTTCAACAATAATCACATTATCAACGTTTTTTAATGAATATGTAAAGACGACCATAAGGTCGCCTTATCAATCTTCCATATTATACCGTATATTTCCCCGTTCTCGTATCATAAGGTCCCGGATGCGGTACAACGGGCGCCTCTATCTTTTCTGGCGTATCCGCTGTGCGTGTTTCGTGTAAACGCGTCGCGCCCGCTGATCGGGTTCCTATATCGCGTAGTTGAGGATCGAGTTGTTTAGCCTTTTTCTTGTTGTCCATCTGGTGATCATCCCTCTCGCTTTTTTGATCAAAATCATACAGAATGATCTTGATCTTCTTTATCCTGCGCGTATAGGCTTAAAATAAATCTGTTAATTATTATCGATATCCAAAAATATCCAAAACAAGCGTAATCAGGTATAATAGGTTGTGGGGGTGTGTTCGAGTGAAATTTAAATTTGAATATAATGAAAAGATTGAATTAGAGAAGCCGCTCATCCTCGTTCCTATGGAACGATGGAATCAGCGGGAGATAGATGAGTATTATGGAAAAGCGCGCAAGATCAGCGCCCAAATCCCATCAAGAATTCGGCAATTAGATGAACAGTACATGGAAAAATATGAATCATTGCAGCTAAATCCGGATGATTTTTTTGAAATCATGGAAGAGCTGAATGGAATATCTAGTAAAATTAGCGAATTGAATGCGCTTTATTTAAAAATTGAAGGAAAGCATTTACAGTCAGACAAAAAATAATGAAATCAGGCTAATCTCATTTCGGTTGCGAAACAAGATTAGCCTGATCCGAAGTCACTCTATATCGTCAAAATCATGCGGGCTCAGGATTGTGGCGCTTAAATAATCGTCCGGATCATCTCCAGAGAAACACAGGTTACAAACTCCCCCATATAAGATCGCTGAGGTCCCGCAGCATGAACACCTTTCCATGGTGACTCCTCCCTTTCCTATCCTGGTCTTTAGTATATGGAGGCCCTGCCGGTTACATGTCTGGTAAAAAAGGAGAATTCGCCGGCGCTTTAACCGATCACAATATTGACAAGTCGTCCAGGCACGGCAATACACTTTCGTACTTGTTTGCCCGCAAGCGCAGCTTGAACAGAATCAAGGGCCAGCGCTTGTTCCTTCATACTTTCCTGATCCGCGTCAGCAGCAAGCATCATCCGTTCTTTGATTTTTCCGTTGACTTGGACGACTATTTCTACTTCTTTTTCAACGGTCAACTCTTCGTTATACTCAGGCCAAGGCTCATAAGCCAGTGTTTCCGCATGTCCCAATCGATACCACAACTCTTCCGCAACATGCGGAGCAAATGGAGAGAGGAGTTTCACAAACGCTTCCATCGCGGACTTTGGTAACACAGTTTCCCGATTGGCCTCATTAACAAACACCATCAGCGCGCTAATCGCTGTGTTAAAACGAAGACCATCAATATCATGCGTCACTGTTTTAATTGTTTTGTGAAGCGTTTGCTGGAACGAAGCAGAACCTTCTCCATCTTGGATCTTTACGTTAAGTTGTTGGTTATCTTGAATAAACAAACGCCAAACACGATTGATAAATCGATATGACCCTTCCACTCCTTGGTCATTCCACGGTTTTGAAGCTTCCAACGGACCCATAAACATTTCATATATGCGTAACGTATCCGCTCCGTATGCCTCTACAATATCGTCTGGATTGACAACGTTTCCACGCGATTTACTCATCTTCTCATTATTTTTACCAAGGATCATCCCTTGGTTCACTAACTTTTGAAATGGTTCTTTCGTTTCGACGATGCCAAGATCATACAACACTTTATGCCAAAACCGGGCGTAAAGAAGATGCAAAACAGCGTGCTCTGCGCCACCGATGTATAGGTCAACAGGTAACCAGGCCTGTTGTTTCTCTTTTGAACAAAGTTCCTGATCATTCTTTGGATCGATAAAACGCAAATAATACCAGCAACTTCCCGCCCATTGCGGCATCGTGTTCGTTTCGCGCTTGGCCTTCATCCCTGTTTCAGGATCAATCGTGTTCACCCACTCTTCGATATTCGCTAGCGGGGATTCACCTGTCCCAGAAGGTCGGATGGCATCCGTTTCCGGCAGGGTTAACGGCAGCTGATCCTCAGGCACCGGCTTCATCGTTCCATCTTCAAGATGCAAGATTGGAATCGGTTCTCCCCAATAACGTTGGCGACTAAACAACCAATCACGCAAACGGTAAGTTACCTTTTTCTTCCCTTTATTATTTTCCTCTAACCAAGTGATCATCTTCGTAATTGCTTCCTGATTGGTTAAGCCATTCAGAAACTCGGAATTTACATGCGGACCGTCCCCGATATAAGGCCCTTCTTCCAAGTTGCCTCCCGAAACAACTTCAACAATCGGCAAATTAAACTGAGTGGCAAACTCCCAGTCTCGTTGATCATGCCCCGGCACAGCCATAATCGCGCCCGTCCCATAGCTAATCAACACATAATCCGCGACCCAAACGGGAACTTTTGCCCCATTTACAGGATTGATTGCGTAAGCTCCTGTGAAAACGCCTGACTTGTCTTTCGCTAAATCCGTTCGCTCCAGGTCTGTTTTATGGGCCGCAGAATCTACATAAGCCTGCACTGCCTGCTTTTGCTCCGCAGTCGTAATCACATCAACTAGTTTATGTTCTGGAGCGATGACACAGTAAGTGGCCCCGAACAACGTGTCAGGCCTCGTTGTAAATACGTCTAGTTTTTGATCGGGATGACCGTCAATTAAAAATGAAAGTTCAGCACCTTCCGATTTGCCGATCCAATTGCGTTGCATGTCTTTGATGCTTTCGGACCAATCTAAATCCTCCAGATCATCCAATAGGCGATCCGCGTAAGCTGTAATCCGCAGCACCCATTGTCTCATCGGTTTCCGAATAACGGGATGTCCGCCGCGTTCGCTTTTGCCGTCGATCACTTCCTCATTAGCGAGCACGGTTCCTAAAGCGGGACACCAATTGACAGGAACTTCATCAACATAGGCGAGGCCCTTCTTATAAAGTTGGATAAAGATCCATTGCGTCCATTTATAATAGTCTGGATCTGTAGTGGAGAATTCACGATCCCAGTCATAAGAAAAGCCTAGCGACTTAATTTGACGTCTAAAATTGTCTATATTTATTTTCGTAATTTCCCGCGGGTGTTCCCCCGTATCTAAAGCGTGCTGCTCCGCAGGCAGTCCAAACGCGTCCCAGCCCATCGGATGCAGAACCTGGTAGCCGCGCATTCTTTTGTATCTCGAAATAATATCTGTTGCCGTATATCCTTCGGGATGACCAACATGCAGCCCTGACCCCGATGGATAAGGAAACATATCTAACGCGTAAAATTTTGGCTTATGTTCGTCTTCCACCAATTTAAACGTTTTATTATCTTCCCAATAACGTTGCCATTTTTGTTCTATTTTCTGATGGTCATAGGTGGTCGTAACTTTTTCACTCGAGCTCATCTTTAAACCTCCAACTTTTTTTAACATTTTATACTATCAATAGCTTTATTAAGCAGTTTAAATCACTGGATATCATTTTAAAAAACGCGTCTTAAGTAAGACCACAAGCTTGTCCAATAACCGAAAATAGAGCCCCCCATCCATAGCTTTCGCTAGGGACGAGAGGCTCTGTTTATCGCTCCCGCGGTACCACCCTAATTAGTACAGTGTACTCACTCAAACAGTCCTTAACGCGGAAAACGGCAGACTCAGAATCATTAAAAATGGATGGATCATCTGCGGCTCTGAGGTAAGTTCCACGCCTTTCGGATTGACTCGCACCATCCGTCAACTCTCTGAACCTGATCGGAACCGTGTACTAGTCCTCTTCTACGCCTTTGCAAAATATAGTTCAAACGAATAGTTTCATTTTATGATTCAGATCAAAGGATGTCAATATCCTTTCAGAAGATATTCTATTTATCGCCATATTTATCATTCATTAAACATCAAAAATTCCGTATAACGCGCTTGTAACCTTGCCCGTCCACTTTTATGCTATAATAAACACCGATAGATTTGAAACGTGAGGAGCGCGTCGGAAGGTTCCAAGAAATTCCATAAAAAGTTTGACTAGAAGTATTGAGAAAGCGGTGATTATGATATGTCATCTATTTTTGGTTCATTTATTGTATTTTGGATGTTTGGACTCGCCTTTATTATGATGATTGGCGGTTTCTTTATGTTTCGAAAGTTTTTAAAATCAATGCCGAAACAAGACGGAAAATCGGAGTTGGATTGGCAAGACTACTATATAGATCAGACGCGCGCGCTTTGGTCAGAAGAAGGATTGCAATTGCTGAATGAGCTCGTGCATCCTGTTCCAGAACTGTTTAGGGATGTGGCGCGAAGGACGATTGCCGCAAAGATCGGAAAATTAGCGATTGAGGAAAATGCTGAATCAATTGATCAAAATCTTATTATTAAAGGTTATATTATAGCGACCCCTGCTCGAGATCATCGATTCTTAGTGAAAACGTTGAAAGAAAAACAAATTGACTTCTCACCGTTCAGAGAACATCTGAAGATAAAGGTATAATTCACTTGCATTTAACATGAAAAAAAGGCGGGATTAGCTTTGAAATCCTGCCTTTTCTTTTTTTAACTTTTTGTTTCCATTCCAAGGTTCCGATAAGGAGGTGGATACGTAAGCCAGCCCTTTTCCATTAGCAGCTGCTTAAGTGTAACTGAAAATCCGGCTTTCTGCACAATTGCCTTTACAAATAAGGTTGCTACATCTTGCCTGACGGCTTCGGTAAGTCCCCTACCACAAAAGTTAATCGCCCAGACAAGGTTAAACATAACTAGATTTGCTACTTCTTCATCTGTCATTTTTCCACCAGCTGGAACGCTCATTTTTAATTGCGGTTTTTCCACTGGCTTTTTAGGCAGCTCTACCCCTTCGCTTAATAATAAATTTTCAATATCGATAATGATCGGTTTATGATACCCTTCGATCAGTTCAAGCATCTTCCTTCGTAATTGGGGATTTTCAACTGTATTCAAAGCGACAAGTTCACTATTCATAAAGTTTTCAGTCGCGGTCAAAAATGTCCACAAATTCATGACTTCCCCGATGTGAAGGGGCATCTCATTTTCTAGCTTATTCCCTTTAAATAAATCAGTTACTAATTCAATGACGTTCACAACGATAACCCTCCTTTAAGGATATTATGTCCAAAGAATGGGGAGTAAACGCCCTTTTTAAAAAGAAAAAAGACCTCCAATCCGAATCGGATGGAAGTCTCTTTTATTAGTCGTCGCTGCGCGTAAACAGCCAAATATATTCAAGTAAGTGCAACACAGAAATTAAGGCTGCGGCGACATACGTTAAGGCTGCGGCTCCAAGCACTTTATTCACGCCTCGCTCCTCATTGTTGCGGATAAAGCCCATTTGAATCATCATATCCTTGGCCCGACTGCTCGCGTTGAATTCAACAGGTAGCGTCACCAGTTGGAAAGCGACTGCGGCGCTGAACAAAATGATACCAAGCAGTAACAAGCCGGACAGTTTCATTAAGAAACCACCGATGACCAACCAGGGAGCGATCCCTGAGGAAAAGTTAACGACTGGAAACATGCGGTGCCTTGCCACTAACATCGGATAATTGACTTTATCCTGCACAGCATGCCCGACCTCATGACAAGCAACGCTTAGCGATGAAATCGAATCGCCCCCATAAACAGGTTCAGAAAGACGCACTGCTTTTGCAATCGGATCGTAATGGTCGGTTAAGGAACCTGGAACCGCTTGCACCGGGATATGCGACAAGCCGTTGGCATCTAGCATTTTACGCGCTGCTTCCGCTCCTGTTAGGCCAGACGAGGCTGGCACATCCGCATACTTTTTGAACGATCCTTTCACCCGAAACTGGGCCCAAAGAGAGAGTCCAAAAGCCGCTAAAATTAAAATCGAAAATGGTGTCCAAAACACGGTTGATCGCAACCTCCTTTTTAATTTTATCTATATAGTGAGGAAGTGAACCTTCCACAACAATCCATCATGTAGTTCTTATTATAAAAACAATGACTACTCTACGTCAAACAAGCAGCCATCTTTCTATCCTTATTACTTATTACGGACAACGATACCAAAAAGTTTCATGACTGATCATAACTTTTTTAAAAAAAGTTGGGCTAGGCGAGTCACCATTTTTCTCCGCCCAAATATGATGTAGTGATGAGAGGCAATGATTCGCCTCGCTTGTTTTGCAAATGAAGGAGTGACAAAAAAGTGAAAGACTTAAATCAAGAATTTACACCAGAAAGCAGGCAGTACGTTCCTTATCCTCAAAATCCATATGGCGGCGGCATGATGTACCCGGGATACAACCCAGCAGTTCAAACACAAGTACCTTTCTTTCCTCCGCAGCCAAGCGGCGCCACGATTCCAACTCCACCCACTATGCCGCCAATGCCTGGGATGATGATGCCAGGGATGGGTAGTCCCGGTCAAGCGCCAGGAATGCTACCGATTGAACAATCCTACATTGAGAATCTGCTTCGTTTAAACCGTGGTAAAATAGGAACCTTTTACTTCACCTTTGAAAATAATAATGAGTGGAACGCAAAGGTGATCACAGGCAGGGTTGAAGCAGCCGGACGCGATCATATTATCATTAGCGATCCCGAAACGGGTGAACGCTACATGATGTTAATGGTGAATTTTGACTATGCGACGTTCAATGAGCGACTCAACTATGAATATCCATTCGGAGCGGCTCCCGGGCAACCGATCGCCCCTAGATAATCCATAAAAAAAGCATGGACAAATTTGTTCATGCTTTTTTCTTTTATTTATGCAGTCGCGTTTGCTAACCAGCCGATAATGCGGTGATTGATTTGTTCCTCGGACAAGTCAGGAAAAAGCCGTTCCTCATGGACGAGATCGTAGAAGCGCTCTAATGGTTCCCTGCTATCCTCTTTTTTCTTCTTCCGATCTTGTAGGTCTGTCCACACTTCATGGACGCTTTCGATCGGTTGTAGGTCGCGTTTTTTAAAGAAATGGGCGAGTCTTTCTACATCATCTAAATATTGAGGACCAAAGCGTTCTTCCACTTGATCCTTCAATAGAGCAATTTCCGCTTCATACATCGGCCTTGTTTTATTTTTCTCTTTTCCAATCCATGGTGTCTCTAAAATAATGGGCTTGTCCTTTGCGACTTCATGGCGAACAATATGTTGAAGCGCATCATAGCCAATCAACCCTGAACCTAAAGGCGCATGACGGTCTTTAGCTGCTCCACGGAAATTTTTACTATCATTGATATGAAACACAGCAAGACGGTCAAGGCCGATGATCCGATCGAACTCCTCCATCACACCGTCAAAATCGTTGACGATATCGTAACCAGCATCATGTGTATGACACGTATCAAAACAAACCGCTAATTTATCGTTGTAGTTGACCTTTTCAATAATAGCGGCAATTTCTTCGAATTTCCGACCAATTTCCGTCCCTTTGCCCGCCATCGTTTCAAGGGCGATATGGACGCGCTGATCTTTTTCTAACACTTCATTTAAACCTTCAGCAATGCGGGCGATCCCATACTCAGGATCCTTGTCCGTATAAGCTCCAGGATGAAGCACAATATTTTTCACACCCATATAATCTGTCCGACTGATTTCTTGTCGTAAGAAATTGACGGCTAGCTCAAACGTATTTTCTTTATAAGAGGCAAGATTGATAATATAAGGGGCATGAACAACAATGTCCACAATTCCATGCTGTTCCATCAGTTGTCTTCCTTCATCAATATGCAACTCTTCCATTGGTCGGCGTCTCGTGTTTTGCGGGGCGCCTGTATACACCATAAATGAGGTGGAGCCGTATGAGATCGCTTCTTCAGTCGCATTCAATAATCCCGTTTTCGAAAATGAGACATGGGATCCTAATTTCATCATATTCACTCCTCTTTCCATCCATCTATTCATTGTACCAAACAATGTAATAGGAGGATAGAGATGAATATGCGATTCATTGTCTTAAAACCCGGGTAAGTCAGCTAAATTTTGTCCTTGTTCATATTGTCCATATTCATCGATCAACCAGGTCCCATCCGCTTTTAAAGAAGTTATCGAATTTATTTGATCATTTTCCACCAAGGCGATCGCCTCTGAAAGTGTGATGACGGTATCGCGATCTGTCAAAAAATGCGTGATGTTCCCTTCTGCGTCTTTACGAACAGCAACGAGTTTATAGTTCATGACCCATCCTCCTTTGTAGGATTATGCCCCCGCTCGTATGTGATTAATCATTGTGCCCAGTGGCAGAAAAGAGAAATTTAACAAAAAAAAAGCAGGCGACAAAGTTACTGTTTGTCGCCTGCTCATAAACTTTTATACATAAGGGATTGGATCGACCAAGCCAGCTTCCGCGAAACCTTTCAGACGCAATTCGCAACTATCGCATGTTCCGCACGCCTTGTCCCCGCCGCGATAACAAGAAGTTGTTAGCTCATACGGAACCGCTAACTCCATTCCTAAGCGAATGGTATCTTCTTTAGACAAATGACTAAGCGGAGCTTCAATTTGTAACATGCCTTGCTCGGCTCCCAGCTTCGTCGCCAACCGAATCGTCTCGGACATCGAAGCGATAAACTCGGGGCGACAATCGGGATAACCGCTATAATCAACTGAACTAACCCCAATAAAAATCTTCTCAGCTCCAACCGTTTCCGCATAAGCAGTAGCTAACGATAAGAAAATGAGATTGCGAGCGGGCACATATGTAACAGGCACCTCATCATCACCCGCGTAATCTGGCACCTCGATCGAAGGATCGGTCAAGGCGCTTCCGCCAAGCTGATTCAAGAAATCAAGTTTGACGACCCTGTGTTCTGCGACTTGATAATGCTGCGCAATCCGTTTCGCATGTACAATTTCATGCTGGTGCTTCTGCCCATAGTCAAACGTAAGTGGATAGAGCTCATACCCTACTTGTTGAGCAACACCCATACATGTCGCGCTGTCTAGGCCACCGCTTAAAATGATCACTGCTTTTTTTTTCATTTCAATCAGACTCCTTTTTGCTCAGGATGCCAAATGTATTTGTGTGTTTGCAAGCTTAATTTTGCTCGTTTATAAGGAGACGCCAAAATCATTTCAACTAACGCGGCTGGGGCAAGCTGTTCCCAAACGGGACTAAATAATAACTGTCCCTGTTCGTAATAACTCTCAATAACCTCGACAGCTTCTTTAAATTCTCGCTCGTCACCGATTACAAATTTAATTTCGTCTTGGCCTGATAACAAAGGGAAATTTTCCCAAACCATTGCTTCCTTTTCACCGCTTGAGCGTAGTTTTACATCCATAATGAACCGAACTTTTTCTCTAACGTCGGTGTTGGTTGCGCGTAACGCGCAAAAAGGGGTCAGATCGATCGCCCCGTTTGTTTCAATATGAATTTCTTCAATGACGGGTTGCTCCGCTAACGCTTGAATTAATGCCGCTGATTTATCCCCGTGCATCAGTGGCTCTCCCCCTGTTAGACAGATGGAAGGATTCTCAAGTTGAACAACTTGTTCAACAATTTCTTCAATCGTCGCGTAAAATTCGGGCTGATGCGGGGCGTAACTGTACGTTGTATCACACCATTTGCAACGCAAGTTACAGTTGTACAAACGAACAAATGTGGTGGGGAAACCGGCTTTTAACCCCTCCCCCTCAACCGTTTGAAATATCTCTACCATCGGTAACACGCGGGACTGCTTGGTCATTATTCTTCCATCCATTCCCGCTTTAAGTAAGCGCGACTCGTCGGTGTTTCATACAAGGTCAGTTCTTCAAGCCGCAGTTCGGGAATATTTAGCTTTGTTATTTCGTCCTGCAGTTGTTCCCAAATCCAGACGATCATATTTTCAGCAGTCGTATTCATCGGCGGCAACACATCATTTAAGTAGCGATGGTCTAAATGAGCGTCAATTCGCTCTTTAAAAATCCGTTTAATTTCGGCAAAATCGACTACAATCCCAATTTCGTCGACTCGTCCGCTAAGATGAATCACGAGACGATATGTGTGACCATGTAAGCTTTTACACTTGCCCTCGTAGGCGTGCAGATGGTGGGCGGCATCAAATGTAAACTCCCGGATCACTCCTACCCGCTTTCGATGATACCGAAGTTGGTCTAATTGAATGTCTTCGCCCAATGTTTGTAGCGTTGTTGGAATTTGATAAGGTTTCATCTTTATGCCCTCCTTGGAGAAAAAATAATAAACTCCCAGAACGAACGTCGGGAGTTAGGGCTCAGTATAATTTTCTCTCCCTAGTTTTTTTGTTTGAGTGGCGGGAATTTCGAACACTCATTTTAGCAGTATAGCAGCTAGCGGACTTTCTGTCTATCGAAAGCCTATTCATCAGCGAGTTAATCCATCTTGTTACCTGTGATACTTTCGTCGAAAGTCAATCATGAATTGGCTGAATGCCTGGCATGCTTCATAAGAAACGGCATTATACGTGGATACACGAACACCACCGGCTAGACGGTGACCCGCGATGCCGATAAACCCTGCTTGCTCAGCTTCTAAGAGGAAGGTTTTTTGAGTTTGCTCATACTCAATATTAAAAGTTATATTCATCTGGGAACGACTGTTCGGCTCAGCCCTCCCCTGGAAAAATCCCTCACTTTGATCGATCGCATCATAAATGAGCGCTGTTTTCTGCTCGTTTCGCTTCGCCATTTCATGCGCGCCACCTTGATCTTTAACCCATTGCAGCACTTCACCTAGCATATAGACTGCAAAAGTCGGCGGTGTGTTAAAGAGTGAATTGTGTTCGGCATATGTACGATAACTGAGCATGGACGGAATGTTCGAATTCGCCTGTTGAAGTAAATCTTTTCGAATGATCACGACGGTTACCCCGGATGGACCTAAGTTTTTCTGGGCCCCCGCATAAATCAGACCAAACTGGCTGATATCCAGCGGTTGTGATAAAATATCACTTGACATATCCGCAATTAATGGGACGTTTCCAGTTTGCGGGAACTCCTTCCACTGTGTCCCATAGATCGTGTTATTCGATGTTATATGTAAATATTCATCGGAAGCGCGATAATTTAGCTGATCGGGCGCAGGCACTCTGCTGTAGCTCCCTTTTCGGGCGCATGAAGCGTAATTGACATCGCCTAGTAATTGAGCCTCTACGTAAGCTCGTTCAGCCCATTGCCCAGTCAAAGCGTAAGATGCGGTCTTGCCCGGCTGTAAAAAATTCATAGGAATCATGGTAAATTGTAAGCTCGCTCCCCCTTGAATAAACAGCGTTTCGTAATCGTCGGGAATTGCCAACAGCTCTTTTAACAACGCTTTTGCGTTTTCTAGAATCGATTCAAACGGCGCGCTGCGGTGGCTCATTTCGATTACTGACATCCCCATACCTTTGAAATTCACGAATTCCTCCTGAACTTTTTGCAGGACAGGAAGCGGTAACGTTGACGGCCCCGCGTTAAAGTTGTAAACGCGACCCTGAGATTGTTGTTGCATCGCGCTCTCTCCTTCCTATTTATCTACTCATCTGAACAACAACGGTTATCTTTCATCTTACCATTGAAGGTCAATCAATAAAAGTTTTAACAGCGCGCAGACATCTCCGTTGAATAAAAGAAGTTAGAATAACAAGCTTGTCAAACTCTATTCAAAAACATGAGCTTTTAAAGGGAAAAGTTCGAATAAAACTCAAAATTAGGCTTGATTTAGCGCTCCAAAACGGTGTCGAATCGTGTATAATCTAACTGAATTCAGTTAGCCTTCGGTGAATATTGTAAAACTTTAATTACAGGAACGCTTGGAATGTCTGAAGTATTTTACGCTAAGACACAATATAGATATTACAAAATGTGAAGGAGCGAACTATGGCTGGATTGATTCGCACGACCATTGGAGAATTACTGGACCAAACGGCGCAACGCTATCCTGATCATGAGGCCGTGGTCTATATGGAACGGGACCTCCGTTATTCTTATCGCGCATTTCAAGCGATATGCAATCAAGTAGCAAAGGGATTCCTAAGCATAGGCATTGAAAAAGGCGATCCAATTGCAATTTGGGCGACGAATGTCCCTGAATGGGTCATTACTCAATTTGCCTCAGCAAAAATCGGGGCAACACTCGTTACCGTAAATACAAACTATCGCGCGGATGAACTAGAGTACCTACTAAAGCATTCGGAAGCAAAGACACTGGTCTTAATCGACGGCTTAGTTGGGGATAATTATATAGAAATTTTGTATGGAATTTGTCCAGAATTACACTCGAGCGCACCGGGGCATTTAGCGGCGAAGCGGTTACCTCATTTAAAAAATGTCATCTATATCGGAGAGCAATACACGCCCGGTATGTTTAATTGGAATGACATCGTCCCGAAGGGTGAACTGATCTCCGATCAACAACTTGCGTATCGACAGGCGTCGCTTGATCCGCTCGATGTCATTAACATGCAATATACATCGGGAACGACAGGCTTTCCTAAAGGCGTGATGCTGACTCATTACAGCATTATCAATAACGCGATTAAAGTTGCGGATTGTCAGAAAATTACGCCCGATGATCGAATTTGTATCCCCGTTCCTTTCTTTCATTGCTTCGGGTGTGTGATGGGCGCGCTTGCTTGTGTTGCGACTGGGGCCACGATGGTGCCGCTCATTTCTTTTCGTCCACAGCGTGTGTTAGAAGCTGTTCAAACAGAAAAGTGCACAGCGTTATATGGCGTGCCGACAATGTTTATTGCCGAACTGAATCACCCGCGATTCCGTGAGTATGATTTGTCTAGCTTACGAACAGGTATTATGGCGGGTTCGCCTTGCCCCATTGAAGTGATGCGCAGAGTAGTCAATGATATGGGGATTCGAGATATTACGATCGCTTATGGATTAACCGAGGCCTCCCCCGTCGTTACGCAAACCCGAATTGAAGACAGTATTGAGCGCAGAGTTTCGACGGTGGGACGAGCCCATGAACATGTTGAGATCAAAATCATTGATCCGGATACGGACGAAACACTGCCACCTGGAGAGCAGGGCGAACTGTGCACGAGAGGTTATCATGTCATGGCTGGATATTATAATATGTCTGAACAAACCGCTGCAGCGGTCGACCATGAGGGGTGGTTACGCACAGGAGATCTAGCAACTATGGATGAAGCGGGCTATATAAAAATTACAGGCCGTTTAAAGGATATGATAATTCGTGGCGGCGAAAATATTTATCCGAGAGAAATTGAAGAATTCCTTCATTCTCATCCAAAGGTTTTGGACGCGCAAGTAACAGGAGTGCCTGATGCGCGATACGGTGAACAAGTTGCCGCTTTTATTAAACTGAAAGAAAATGAAACGCTAACTGCGGATGAGATTAAAAGATATTGCCGTGGTAAAATCGCAAACTATAAAATTCCGCAGTACGTTACCTTCGTTACCGAATATCCGATGACCGCTTCCGGCAAAGTTCAAAAGTTCAAATTAAAGTTGCCGATCCCGCAGGGGTTAGGTTTATAATACGTTAAAAAGGTCCTGATGAAATAATCAGGACCTTTTTAACTTGGGATCTATTATGAAGTTGTCCTAATGCCATTGATCAGAACCGTTGCAACCTAAAATTGGCCGCGAAACGGTCCTAATCCGATATCCGACACCACGCTTGCATCAAGATCACTCTTTCACTGAAACTTAGCCAATGATCATTCTTTCTTTTGGATAATGATAGCCTAATCTTTTATCCCTTTTTAATAAAATTAGAAACGGGATTACCCCAACCCGACCGACAAACATTAAGAAAATCAGAATCGATTGACCTAAATGACTTAATTCAGATGTAATCCCCATCGAAATGCCCGTTGTTCCAAATGCAGAACAAACCTCAAATAGTAAAGGTAATAACGGAAAAGGTTCAAACACCAGTAAGCTGATCGTAGCTGTTGAAACGAGACTTACACCAACGAAAAAGACAACAAAAGCTTTCCGAATATCCTCCTGATGCAGTTCTCTTCTAAACACAAACACTTCGGAACGCCCACGCATAAAAGCCACTACTGTCAGGATTAGCACGATAAACGTGGTTGTGCGTATTCCACCGCCGACACTGCTCGGCGAAGCGCCAATAAACATCAAGATGCTTAAAAGGAACAAAGTTGGTTCACTAAAGCCATTAATATCTACTGTGGATACGCCACAGCTTCGGGCGGTAACGGAGTGGAATAATGAGTGAACGATTGCCGCATGCCACGGTTCACCCGCCAAAAAAGCATTCTTTTCAAATAAGAAAAATAAAACAGCGCCAACAACGGTTAATCCAAAAAAGGTGGATGTTGTTAATTTTGTATAGAGCGAAAAACGAAATCGCCCCTCCCGATGTCGTTGTCCAAGGTAAGCCCGAACCTCCATTAATACTGGAAAACCTACCGCGCCTAAAATAATTAAAGTCATATGAACCGTTTGTACGAAATAATCAGTTGAAAAACGGTAGAGCGAATCCCCAAAAATATCAAAACCAGAGTTTGTAAAGGCGCTCACAGAAGAGAAGAAGCCGTAGAAGAAAGCCTCCTGCCATGTCGTTAAATACCCTTGAAATAAAAAATAACCGCCTAAAATAACCGTCCCCGTCGCTTCAATCATGATCGTCATAATGAGCACCGCTTGAATCAGTGAAACGAGCCCAGATAACGTCGGTCGATTCTGGTCGATGGCGATCCACTGTCGCCCAGATAATCCAACACGCCTACCGAGTAAAATCCATAAAAAAGTCCCGATTGACATGATCCCAATTCCCCCGATTTGAAATATCAGGGCGAGCATTAATCGTCCGAACGAATTAAAGGTGTCCGCTGTATTAACGACGGTTAGCCCTGTCACGCTTATCGCGCTGACTGCGGTAAAAAGGGCGTCCATAAACGTTAATTGGGCGTCTGGTTTATGTAAATAAGGAATCGATAACACACCCGTTGAAATAACAACAGAGGTGAAATAAAAAAGAACAATGATTTGTACGGCGCTAAATCTTCTTCTCTTTTTAAACGGTAACAATGTTTTTTTCTCCCTTTATTAGATCGCATACCAAGTCTTAGTATACATTAGTTGTAATCAATCATACTAGCTCTATTCACCATTCCTAACAGAAAATCATCTATCATGAAACCCAATTTTTCTTTTTTAAAAGCGTAGTTTAGTATTCGAAGTTCGCCGTTAAATAGGTATAATAGATTAATAATACATCGATCATTTTTCAAAGGAGAACGACGAAAATGAATAAGCGACACGAGGAGATCGAACGGGAAGAATTTCTGCGCGTCAAACGGCGCTTCCCCCAGGCGCGGCTTAAAGCGGACTATAACCGTGAAATTATTGACATCGGCGTTGAAATCCCTACACAAGAAGGAGTCTGGATTTTACTGAAAGGAGAACAAACGAACGATTGCTATGAGCTCATTTCCCCCGGTTTCGCCTGGTTTGAACGACTTGAAACGCTTGATGATGTCGCTCGGACGCTCTACTCTTGTCGAGAATCGTCATGAATTGACGAGCGAAATCAATCGAAATTTATCACAATATCCATTACTATAGACTAGTATGCTTTATCGTTATCTAGGTATAGGAAGAAGGCGTTAATGTGATCATAGATGTTAAGTTGGAAAAAGAAATTGAAAAACTCAAGGGAGAACTGAGGAAGCTCGCTATTATTCACAAATACAATTTTCAACATCCCGAGGTTGTTGCGCTTAGCCAACAACTGGACAAGCTAATCACATATGTTATGAGAAAAGGAAACGAGTCTTATTAACATAACATTCTGAAACGAAAAATCACCATCCCTAATGAAATGGTGATTTCGACAAGGACTTTTTTAGTCGACGCAGTAAGATAACATAGCTATAACCATACGTAATCAAGAGACCGACAATCAACATCACGACTGCCGCTTTCCACCCTTGTTGTACTCCTAGCGCAATAGATCCAAGCAACGTCTGGAGAAATAAGAATGAGTAAATCGTCCGACAAAATGAGGTCAACTTCTCCCGATCTGTAACAGGATAGATGGCGTCCCAAAAGTAGGCTTGAAGTCTTTTCCAACTCCCGGAAAGTTGAACTCCATTAAGCAGTAAAAACATAATAAAGAGAAAACTGGATAGCGGCAGATGGTTAACAAAATACATGCAAAGTAAAGCGATCACAAGTAAGCGCAAATAAAGCGTAAAGATGTTTTGGTAACGCGCTAAAGATCGTAAATATAAGAAGGTGTAAGCAGATTCCGAAGTAAGCGATATTTTTTCCAATAAAAAGATAAGCCACTTCCTCTTTTTGACGCGCTCAGGTAAATGCGGAACATCCATAAACCAGCCCGCAAATTGATAAAATTGCAGCAATTGCCTCTGTTCAATTTCGACAAGGTCGATCCAATCCCACGACATTCGCTTGGCTATCGAGTAATAATACAAAATCGCAAGCGTCCAGACGACGCCCCAAACGACAAATGAGAAGGAATATGCCTTAAACAGCATCGCTAGAAAAAGAATATTGAGCGCCCAGCGACCCGCGGTATGAACAACCTTCATACCTTCTTGACGTAAACGCCGCTCTTGAAACCCGGCATAAAGATTAAATCCAGCAAGTAAGGCGATGATCCCGTAAGTCACATAAAATACGCCGCGATCTGCGCTAATCATTCCCGAATATAGTGGGGAAAGAACTATCATGAGCGTAAATAAAACAAAAGCTTGAATAACAAAACTGTAAAACCACGATAATCGAAAATATTGTTTGTCCATTTTATCCTCTAGCGGGAGCAAATAAATCGCGTCTGGCTCGGATAAAAAGGTTCGAATTCGACTAAAATTCAGTTGTAAAGAAAAAAGGAGCGCAAAGATCCAGCCGACATAAGCGGTATAAGAGGCCGCTGACCATTCCGTCAAAATATATTGGTACAGGAAAGCCAACATAATTAACAGCATAATCGGCAGGTAGATATAACCGCTTAAAATAATGCGGAGATATTGCGCCGCATCTTTCCAAAAAGCTGATGCTCGACTTTTCCATAATTGTCTCAAATTAACTTTCATGTCGGTCAACCTCAGTTACGGTCATAAAAATTTCATCCAAACTCGCCTCGGCCAAGCCTGTCTGTTTTCTCCAATCGGATAAAGTTCCCTGTAGCAGGATTCTTCCCTCATGCAGCAAGATAAAACGATCACAAAAGTGTTCAACGGTCGCTAAAATGTGCGTCGACATGAAAATCCCCGCGCCTCTTTGTTTTTCCATTTTTAACTGTTCAAGCAAAGCGTGAATTGCTTGCGGATCCAATCCGACGAAAGGCTCATCTATAATATACATTGCAGGTTGCGCCAATAACGCATTCATAATCATCACTTTTTGTTTCATACCTTTGGAAAAACGTTCTGGCAGCCAGTCTTTCATTTTTTTCATATTAAATTGTTCCATCAACTCCGTCGCGCGTTGATTCAACTCGGCGCGATCCAACTGATAAGATAAGGCCATAAACTCCATATGCTCCCACAATGTTAACTGTTCATAAAGCAACGGCGTTTCTGGAACATAACTTAACGCTGTATGGTACCGTTCTTTAGAAGTCCGTCTTGTCTGCCCCTTAATGAGGATTTCGCCTTGAATTGGTTCTAATAAACCTAGAATGTGTTTAATCGTCGTGCTTTTACCCGCGCCATTTAGACCGACTAATCCGACCACCTCCCCAGGAGCCACATGAAAAGTAAGCTCGTGAAGGATCGGATGGCGACGTGAATAGCCGCCGATCAAATCAGATACTTGCAGTATATTTTCGTAACTATCCATAAATAGGACCCATCCTTTTTAATTCCTTTGTTTTATCAACGCCACGGTCCACCTCTGCGAAACGAGATTCTTCCATTTTGCATGGTTTTCCACAGCCAGCCCTTAAGGTAGATTTTAATCGGACCCCGTATCATGGGAATTAAACATAAAATACCAAGCGTGTCTGTAAAGAAACCAGGTGAAAGTAACAACAGTCCACCCGTAAAAATAATAAGTCCATCCAATAATGCTTCGCCCGGTAATTGACCTTGTCTCATCTGTCTTTGCGCTGAATAAAACACTTGTAACCCTTGTTTTCTTGCCAACCAACCACCTACGACCCCGGTTAGAATAATGGTAAGCAAAGTGGGTAGCCACCCGAATGCTTTACCAGCAGTAATCAGCAACCAAATTTCGATCGTTGGAACAATCAACAACAGGGCAATGATGATTCGCAGCATGGCGTCCCCTCCCTATTACTATTTAATGAATGTTTAAAGATAGTCCCATCTTAACAAGATTATGAACTTAACACAATTACGGCCTAACAACAATTTTCATTGAGAAACCTTCTTTTGCTAACTTTCAATTAGTAAGATTACTTATTTTCGAAAAGCGGATTATCCATACACACGAAAGGAGCTTAGTTAACAGGCTATTGTAATTGCGGGAAAATTCCGAGATATCAATTGACGTTTATTACCATTTAGCTTATTCTGGAAAAAGGAGGGGGTTATCCGATGAGTCCCTTGATGAGTCAGTTTGTGAAGTTTATTATTGTAGCGGAAGTGTGCTTTGCTATTTCAATTTCTCTGATAACTCCGTTCTTGCCTAGACTAATGGAAAAATATGAGTCCAAAAAGAATATGATTAATCCCTGATTAAAAAACGCTTACAACTGCATGTCGTCCCTCTTTTACATGGAAAAGAAGTAAAAAAGACCGCTACAGAGCGGTCTTTTAAATTGTTTAACTATATTGCGGTCTCATTTTTCCGCGTTTGTTGACAAACTGATCTGCTCCTAAAGCGGCAATAGCCCCATCCGCAGCTGAGATAACCGCCTGTTTAATCGGAGTTCTACGCGCGTCACCGCCAGCATACACACCATCGACGCTTGATTTTAAGAACTCATCGACAACGATGTATCCTTCTTCATCGCGTTCCACTTGATCTTTAATAAAGTCAGTACCTGGTTTAAGTCCGGCAAGATATAAGAATACCCCGTCAACATCCCATGTCTGCTCTTGTCGTTGATCATCCTGAACAACAATACGCTCGACTTTCTTTTCCCCTTGAATTTCTCGGAGGCGATGTCGATAGAAAACCTTAATGTTATCAGCTTCCTCGATCCCCGACAGGTCGACTTCACCTTTGAATTTGTTTGTGGGCACAAGTAAGCGCACTTCCTTACTAAACTTAGCCAGCGCTTCCGCTTCGTGGACCGCTTCATCTGTATCTCCGACAACTGCGACAACTCGATCTTGGAAAAAGGCGGCGTCACAAGTTGAACAGTAACTTACACCCCGACCCGTAAACTCCTCTTCGCCCGTAATTTTAGAGCCCGGCGCAATAGCCCCGACAGCTATAAATACACTCTTAGCTTTGATTGTTCCCTCGGGAAGTTCTAATTTTTTGATCTCGCTGTCGGAAAAATCAACACTTAGCACGTTTGAACGCACAAATGTTGTTCCAAAATCTTTGGCCTGTTGCTGCATTTCCAACAGTAATTCTAATCCTGTCAGTTCGCCTCGAACTCCAGGATAGTTCGCGATTTTGTGCGTAATCGCAAGCGTCCCAGAAGTTGGCGCTTTATCGATCACTAATGTTTTTAACCTGCCACGCGCAGCGTAAATAGCGGCTGAAGCTCCTGCTGGTCCTCCGCCAATCGTGACGAAATCATACACTTCGTCCAAAACAGTTTGATCCACTGAAGAAAATATCTCTTCTTCAGTTGATTTCGTTGTCGTTTCCGCTTTTGGCTCGTCCGTAATTCCTAAATAAGCCTTCATTTTATTAGGACGATAGCCAATAAAGGCTTCACCATCAATATACGTAACAGGCGTTGAAAACATGCCTTGTTCGTGTAGATCTTCAAAAAAATCAGGGTTTTCAGTTACATTACGCTCTTCGTATTCGATCCCCCATGTGTTAAGTTCTGTTTTAATTTTTTCACAATAAGGGCATCCCGTACTCGAATAAACGATTGCTCTTGCCATATATCAACCACTCCTTTTAGGCCCATAATCTAATTAGTAATTACTATTAGTTTAAAATAGTTCCATTTAAAAATCAAGCCTTTTTTACATCCGAGTATCCCTCATTAAATTATGATTAGGCATTGTTTCTTGTATTTATTTTACCCAATCTACAAAACCTATGAGCAAATCAACTCGAGGTGAAAAGATGAGCAGCCTTCTTTATACAGTATTAACCATTGCCGCGCTCCTACTCTTAGTCGTTGGGTTAATTACGTCGATTCGTTTAGTTAAACAACAGAAGGGTGAACAAGATCATGGGGTTAGTCCAACTGTTAAAGCGAATCCGCGAACCCTTAACCCTGTATTTCTGAGTTATATTTTTGTCTTTACCATCGTTGTGATGATTATTTGGTTCTTTAGACTTTATTATAAATATCCATTTTAAGGAGGAATTACATGGAAAAGAATAAATACTATGTCACCGTTCAAACTGGCGAGATTCTACGGGATCACGCGCAAAGTTATCAATTTGAAATCGAAGCCGATGACCAACAAAGGCGAGTTTTGGAAGAATTGTTCGAATACGCTCATGAACGAGAGATGGATACCGTTCTTCCTGCAATGACCCCTGTGGTAGGAGAACACGACAAACCAGAAAGTCGAGCGTATGATGCTGCCCTAAAACAGATCTACGTAAAATTACATGAATTAGGCACAGCGGAAACTCGTCAACACATTGAAACGATGAATATTCTATAACAATGCGTCCATAAAGCCTCTTTAGCTATTGTAACAAAAAGACTGGAACGATTTGTTACTAAAATGGAAAACTTTATAGAGAAACAAGAATAGTCCCACCTATTCGGGGGGACTATTCTTGTTATTCGTCTACATCTAACTCATACGTTTCTAGAAATTTTGTATTAAAATTCCCTTCGACAAATGCGGGATGCTCTAAAAGTTTGAGGTGGAAAGGAATCGTTGTTTTCACGCCTTCAATCACGAATTCGTCCAACGCCCGTCTCATCCGTCGCAAGGCTTCATCACGATCACGACCCCAGACGATTAGTTTTGCGACCATCGAATCGTAGAAAGGGGGTATTTGATAACCTGGATAAACGGCGCTATCAACGCGAACACCATAACCGCCTGGAGGCAAGTAGCTTTCCACTTTACCGGGTGAAGGCATAAAATTTTTAGCTGGGTTTTCCGCATTGATACGACACTCAATCGCCCATCCGTCTAAGTGAATATCGTCCTGTGTAAATGAAAGCGGTTCACCTGCCGCAACAGAAATTTGCTCCTTGATCAGATCAACTCCCGTGATCATCTCGGTCACAGGGTGCTCGACTTGAATGCGTGTATTCATTTCCATAAAGTAAAACTGGCCATGTTTATCAAGCAAAAATTCGACGGTTCCCGCGCCTTGGTAGCGAACCGCTTTTGCGGCCGCAACCGCTGCATTGCCCATCTCTTCTCGTAACGTTGGATCCAATGCTGGTGATGGCGCTTCCTCAACCAATTTTTGATGCCGTCGTTGGATCGAACAATCCCGCTCGCCTAAATGAACAACCTGCCCATGTTTGTCGGCCATAATTTGAATTTCAATGTGGCGCGGTTCTTCTAAATATTTTTCCAAGTAAACACCCGGATTACCAAAGGCGGTCTCAGCCTCTTTTTGAGATTGACGAATCGCCTTAATTAAGGCGTCTTGATTTGTCGCTACACGCATGCCGCGACCACCGCCGCCCGCAGTCGCCTTTACGATAACGGGATAGCCGATTTCATCCGCAATCTTAACCGCATCATCAACATGATCGATCAACCCGTCTGTGCCAGGCACAGTTGGAACACCAGCGGCTCGCATCGTATCTTTGGCGACTGCTTTATCACCCATTTTCGTAATGGCTTCCACATCCGGTCCGATAAACGTCATATTACACGCGGAGCATAATTCCGCAAAATTTGCATTTTCCGCCAAAAATCCATAACCTGGATGAATTGCGTCCGCATCGACATGAGATGCGACACTGATTAGGTTCGTCATATTTAAATAGCTATCTTTAGACGCTGTCGGACCAATGCAATACGCTTCATTCGCAAGCTTAACGTGGTAAGCCTCTTTGTCAGCTTCCGAATAGACGGCGACCGTTTGGATGCCCATCTCTTGACACGCTCGTATGATCCGAACCGCGATTTCTCCCCGATTTGCAATTAACACCTTATTAAACATCGTTCTTCCTCCTTGGGTCCTGATCATGGACGATGAACAAAGGTTGTCCATAGTCAATGAATTGCCCGTCCTCAACTAATATATCGATGATTTCCCCGTTTACATTGGAATGAATATCATGCGTAAGTGTCAAGCTTTCCACATGGCACCGACATACGACCTGGCCCTTTTTAATTTGATCGCCAAGTTTTACAGACGAACGAAACACACCGACCCAATTAGACGCGATTTCAATGATCGGCAGGTCCATTGGTGGCGTTAACGCCACTTCCCGCAGATCCTCGACCTCATCGATTGCTCCATTGGAAACGGCCGCCTGATCGGATGCCGTTTCCAATATAGCAGTTGCGGGGAGCGGTTGTAAAGCAACCGTTTGTTCCCCTTGCGCCCCTTTTTTCAACAGGATACATATATTTTCGTCTCGTAGTTCGATCTCGTCAATCGATGATTGATCGACTAGTTTAATCAGTTCTGCTACTTCTGCTATGTTGACCATACACGAAACTCCTTTTTCTATAATGGCATATTCCCGTGCTTTTTCCCAGGACGCCATTCCATCTTATTATTTAGCATATCTAACGCATGAGCTAACTTAATCCGTGTTTCCCTCGGATCGATGACCTCATCAACCATGCCATGGGCCGCGGCAACATACGGATTTGCAAATTGCTCGCGGTAGGCAGATATTTTCTCCGCGCGCGTCACATCCGGATGTTCGCTCTTCGCAATCTCTTTCGAAAAAATAATAGATGCAGCCCCAATTGGACCCATCACCGCAATCTCCGCGCTTGGCCAAGCGTAAACGAGATCCGCTCCGATTGATTTTGAATTAAGGGCAACATACGCCCCGCCGTACGCTTTTCTTAAAATGACGGTAATTTTCGGAACAGTTGCTTCGGAATAAGCGTATAAAATTTTTGCGCCATGGCGAATAATCCCTCCATGTTCTTGCTTTACTCCTGGAAAAAAACCAGTTACATCCTCAAAAGTTATTAACGGAATATTAAAACAGTCACAAAAACGGATGAATCGGGATAACTTATCCGAAGAATTAATGTCCAAGCCACCGGCTAGCACGCGCGGTTGATTGGCAATCAAGCCGACACTTCGCCCTCGGATTCTACCAAAACCGATTACGATATTTTTGGCAAAATCTGATTGTACCTCCATAAAGCGAGCATCGTCCAAAACTTGGTAAATAACATCTCTTATATCATACACTTTGGTTGCTTCAACGGGAACTACTTTTGCTAAATCTTCTCGCCAATCCTCTTCTTGCTCTGCAACAGGTTTCAACGGCGGTCGTTCCTTATGATTTTGCGGAAGATAACGAATCAGCTCACGCGCCTTAATTAGGACCTCTTGCTCTGTTTTCCCCGTAAAATGAGCATTGCCGCTAATGCTAGCATGCACTTGAGCCCCGCCTAATCGTTCAGCTGATATTTTTTCGCCTGTCACTGTTTCAATCACACGCGGTCCCGTAATAAACATTTGACTTGTTTCCTCCACCATGAACACAAAATCAGTCAGGGCGGGTGAATAAACCGCGCCGCCGGCGCATGGTCCCATAATAACAGAAATCTGGGGAATAACACCAGAATAGATTGCATTTCGATAGAAGATATGTCCGTATCCATCTAATGAGACAACACCTTCTTGGATCCTGGCGCCGCCAGAATCATTTAATCCAATAATCGGAGCTCCATTTTGCGCGGCAAGATCCATGATCCGCGTAATCTTTTTGGCGTGCATTTCCCCCAGCGCCCCGCCAAACACAGTGAAGTCTTGGGCGAATACGTAAACAAGCCTGTCATCTATCTTTCCGTATCCTGTCACGACCCCTTCGCCAGGCGCCTCGATTTGATCCATGCCAAAATTCGTCTCGCGATGTTTCATGAAAGCATTTAGCTCCACAAAGCTGTTCGCGTCGAGTAGCAAGCGCAACCGCTCTCTCGCCGTTAATTTTCCACGCTCATGTTGCGCGGCGATACGCTGCTCGCCTCCACCTTGTTCAACCTTTTTCTGTCGCTTCCTTAGCTCATCAATTTTATCATGCATACTCATAGCGCGCCTCCTTTTACTTCTCCTCAACGTCCCGTTTATCCCGATGCGACGATAGAAAAAGATCAAGTAACTCGGAAACAGCCTGCCTCACGGGTAACGAGCCGCTACCGACAGCGGCTTCGATTGCGGGCCATGCCTCCTGAACTTTTCGGTTGGCGTAAAAACGGGCTTGCAGTTCCTCTTTGATTGTCGTTTGCATCCAGTCAATGGCTTGATCCGCTCGACGCCGCTCAAATGTCCCTGTTCGCAGCGTCTCCCGTTTGAAATCACGGATGACATCCCATAGTTCTCGAATTCCCTCGTTACAAAGCGAAGACCCCGTATACGCTTTTGTTTGCCATCCTGTTGTCGCGGGTTGGATCAAGTGAAGCCATTGATTAAAAGCAACTTGCAACTGGCGCGCGGCTTGTCGATTTTTTCCGTCAGCCTTATGAATTAAAATGGCGTCCGCGAGCTCGATCACCCCTTTTTTTATCCCTTGCAACTCGTCCCCCGCATCGATCATTTGCAGCAGCAGGAAGAAATCAACCATGGCCCGAACGGCTGTCTCACTTTGCCCAACACCGACCGTCTCCACGATGATCACATCATAGCCAGCAGCTTCGCAGACGAGCATCGCCTCCCTTGTTTTACGCGCAACACCTCCGAGCGCTCCCTTTGACGGCGAAGGCCGAATAAATGCTTGTGGATGACGAGCTAATTTTTCCATGCGTGTTTTATCTCCAAGAATACTCCCTTTTGCGCGCGGACTGCTCGGATCAATCGACAAGGCAGCGATTTTGAAACCACACCCGCACAAATACGTTCCGAGCGTTTCAATCAATGTACTCTTTCCCGCGCCCGGGGGCCCTGTCACACCAATTCGAATGGATTTCCCTGTATATGGCAACAATTGACGCAACACGTCTTGAGCCAGCAGGACATCAGCTGGACTACCGCTTTCAATCAACGTGATCGTTTGGGCAAGCATCGTTCGATTTTGTTGCAACACACCTTTGACAAATTCATCGCTCGTCCTGGATGGCATTCTCTTTTTTCGGAATAAAGGAGGCGTTTGATTTTGATTTTCATTTTTCATTTGATCCGCCTCTAATCTGCATCTTCTAGTCGTTTAACGATTTCCCGTAACACCTGTTGAGCCGCGACAGGGATGACAGTGCCAGGCCCAAAGATGGCAACCGCCCCTTGTTCTCGTAAATAGTCATAGTCCTTCGGCGGGATCACACCGCCAATCACGATTGCAATATCCCCGCGACTTTGTCTTTTTAGCTCTTCCACGAGTTGCGGCACCAAAGTTTTATGCCCGCCAGCCAATGAACTGACACCAATCACGTGGACATCATTTTCAACGGCCTGCTTTGCTGTTTCAGACGGCGTTTGAAACAACGGTCCGATATCAACATCAAAACCAAGGTCAGCAAATGCGGTGGCGATCACTTTTGCGCCGCGATCATGCCCGTCTTGCCCCATTTTTGCAATCAAAATTCGGGGGCGTCGTCCTTCAACTTGTTCGAACTCATCGGTCATTTGACGTGTGAGACGCACTGCCTCTTGGTCGGCATACTCAGCTTGATAGACGCCGCTTATGGCGCGAATCGGCGCTTGGTGGCGCCCAACCACTTTCTCATAAGCAGCTGAAATTTCCCCCAAAGTGGCGCGCGCTCGCGCCGCTTCGATCGCTAATTCCAGCAAATTTCCTCCTTCACTACGCGCGGCTTGTGTGATGGCTGTTAAGGTCTCCCTCACTTTTGCTTCGTTCCGATTCGCCTTTAATTCCTTCAGGCGACGGAGTTGCCGTTCTCGCGCGGCCGCATTATCAATTTCTAAAATTTCAAGTGGTTCCTCCTCTTCCAAACGATAAATATTGACGCCGACAATCTTTTCTTTACCCGAATCAATCTGAGCTTGTCGGCGCGCGGCGGCTTCTTCGATCCTCATTTTTGGCAGTCCGCTTTCAATCGCTTTCGCCATCCCTCCTAACTCTTCAATTTCACAAATATGTTGCCAAGCTCGTTCCATCAATTGCGCGGTCAACGCTTCGACGTAATAAGAGCCACCCCACGGATCGACCACTTGACAGATGCCTGTTTCCTCTTGCAAATACAACTGTGTGTTACGGGCAATGCGAGCTGAAAAATCGGTTGGCAATGCAATCGCTTCGTCTAACGCATTCGTATGCAATGATTGTGTGTGGCCCATTGCCGCCGCCATCGCTTCGATACACGTGCGAGTCACATTATTAAACGGATCTTGCGCCGTCAAACTCCAACCCGATGTTTGGCAATGAGCCCGCAATGCCATTGAACGCTCATTTTTAGGTTGGAAACTTTTCATTAACTTGGCCCACAACACCCGCGCCGCGCGCAATTTAGAAACCTCCATAAAATGGTTCATACCAATCGCCCAAAAGAATGACAAACGCGGAGCAAAGGCGTCGACATCCAAGCCTGCTGCAAGTCCCGTTCGCACATATTCCAACCCATTCGCTAACGTATAACCTAATTCAAGATCAGCTGTCGCTCCCGCCTCCTGCATGTGATAACCAGAAATACTAATACTATTGAACTTTGGCATGCGCTTTGCAGTATAGGAAAAAATGTCGGCAACGATCCGCATGGAAGCCGATGGGGGGTAAATATACGTGTTGCGTACCATATATTCCTTCAAAATATCGTTTTGAATCGTGCCGCTCAGTTCAGACGGGGACACGCCTTGCTCCTGCGCAACGACAATATAAAACGCAAGAACGGGCAGCGCCGCTCCATTCATTGTCATCGATACCGACATCTGATCAAGCGGGATTCCCTCAAATAAGATTTTCATATCTAAGATTGAATCGATCGCAACACCCGTTTTCCCCACATCGCCAACCACCCGCGGATGATCGGAATCATAACCGCGATGTGTAGCTAGATCGAATGCGATAGATAGTCCTCTTTGCCCCGCCGCCAAATTGCGTCGATAAAAAGCATTGCTCTCTTCCGCCGTTGAAAACCCGGCATACTGACGGAGCGTCCATGGTCTCAACGCATACATGGTCGGATAAGGGCCGCGTAAAAAGGGAGGAATCCCTGACAAATACCCAAGGTGAGGGGTTTGAGATTTATTCAAGTCATCTTTTGTATAAAATGATTGAAGCTCAATTTGTTCAGCCGTTTGCCACGGCTGTTTCACCGCTTGTGACGACTTTCTGTTCCGCTTCTTCGATTGGTTGCGATAGGATATTTTTGTGAAATCCGGAAATTCCTTCATGATCTGATCCCCTTCTTTCGCTGCAATTGCATGAGCAGCTCTATATTGTTCATCTGATCATGGATAAAATCATCGATCCCAGCTTGACGAAAGCGTTCGAGGTCCTCTTTAGCGGGCAAACCCGCCATTAATAAACATAAATCGGGATTTCTACTTTTGAGATGCCTTGCTAAATGAGCAATTTGTAGTGGTTCAATCTTCGGGGCAGCGCAAATCACAACGATTTTGTTGAGGTTGGGGTGAATCGTGTTCATTGCTTGTTCCACCGTTGAGAAGTTCTCGCTCGAAACGGCTTCAAATCCGCCAATACCCAAAAATTGTTCGCTAAAAACAGCAAGTCGCTGATGTTTAGCCTGTACGCCGAGTTTAAGTAAAAGCGCTCTTGGCCAGGATCCGGTTTTTTCTCGATAATGAGCAGCGGCTAACCGCAAGTTTTCAAAAGAGGCTGTTGGGCGTTCTGGCCGAATTGGCTGGATCGTTAGTTCAGGCGGAGCAATATCAATCACTTCGTAGCATTCGTAGAGTGTCAAACCGTTTAACGTCGCCTCAAGCATTAAATTCAACCAAGCCGTCGGCTTTCGTTTGATCTGCTGTTTTAGTTTATTGAACTGGTTTGAGAGAGCATCCGACTGCTTACTTGACTTATATGTAGTAGTGGTGTGATCATTGCGAGGAATTTCATTGAGGTTCGGGTACACATTAACGCCAATCCAATGATCGATGCTAGTCACTGCATTACGTTTTCGATCTTCCGCCATTTTCGCAATTTCTTGTTGGGGAAAGCGCTGTAATAATGCCTTTTGCATGCCGCCTAATTGCTCCACTTGTTGAAAAAGTTGCCAGGCTCGTTGCGCCATCGTATCGGTTAGCGATTCAATGTACCATGATCCGCCAGCCGGGTCGATCACTTTCGATCCATGGGCTTCATGATCTAAGATCAATTGCGTATTACGGGCAATTCGTTGGGCCTGCTTATCTTGCGGATCCGTTGCTTCGTTAAAAGAGCAAACGTGAAGGCTATTGGCTCCCCCGATAATCGCTGCATAAGCCTCGGTCGTCGCCCTTAAAATGTTAACGTGGGGATCGAGCAACGTTTTGGTTTGAAATGAGGTTTGGGCGTGTAATACCATGCGCTGTGATGTGGGCGTCCCGCCAAACACCTCGATAATTCTCGCCCAAAGCAGACGAGCGGCTCGTAATTTTGCAATTTCAGTAAAAAAGGAAGAACCGATAGAGATGGAAAATTGAATCTGGCTGGCAATTGGATCGATCGTTAAGCCGCGTTTGAGCAAGGCCCGAATATAGTCAACGGCTGTCGCGAGCATGAAAGCCAGTTCTTGAATTGCGTTTGCGCCGCCATCATGATAAGGGGTTGATTGAATACAAATCGTTTTCAACGCAGGCGCATGGGTCTGTGTCCATCGAATCGTCTCAGCCATTTGATCAAAGGCTCGTCGCGTTGAGATCGGTAAGGTACCTCTACGTACCCATTCACTAAATGGATCTGCTCCAATACAACCTTGTACGATACTGAAATCTTTCCTCTGTTTTTTTGCTAATGCGGCTAAAAAACAAATCGTGGGAAAACTAACGGCTCCAGCTTGAACAAAAATGGGAACTTGTTCCCACTTGATCTTTTCCAGCGCTGTTTCCAAATCTACAAGATTAGACACATTTAATCCTTTTTGCGAAACCGTCTCGGCTAATTGATGGGGGCAAGCCCATTGCATGCGCAGCGTTGTTTGCCCCTGTTTGAAAGCATCCGCTGCGATTGCGGCAAATCGTTGAGGATCCGACTCGGCTAGCTGTTGACTCACTTCCCAACGATTTTCAAGGGAAGCACTTCTCATTAATCTCTCTCTATCTGTTAACGCTTCCCCATCCGTTTTTGAATAAATTGTTTTCAATTCAATTTGCTCGTACGTCTTAAAAGTCAGGCTATTACTTGATTTTCCTTTTAATGATTTTTCTACTGCTTTAAGCCAGTCTTTATAGTCAGGGATTGGAAATTCATCCAAGGTCAATCGTTTCTGACGACCCGCTTGCTCTTCTTTTCTAACCATGGCTAATCCCCTTTCTAGGTCGGCCCGTCATTGACACTACCCCAAAGATACGATTATCACTATCTTATTGGATCTTTGAATGGAACATTCCAAAAAGAAAGCAGGCCAAGAAAACGAGTTGTTCTCCTGGCCTGCTATTGTATAAGATTATGACTGACTTAATCCATTTGCCAACACATCTAAATTGTAATTCAAATATTTCATATACGTATCGACCTCGTCACCTGGCTTTCCAATCTCATCGGAGTAGATCGGCTTCTCATAAATCGGAACACCGGATTCTTTAGAAACGGTCTCCATTGGACGCTTATCTACGTTAGATTCAACAAACAAAATCGGCACTTGATTTTCATGCAAGAAAGAAACTAGTGATTTTATCTGTTGTGGTGAGCCGTTTTCCTCTGTATCGATCGCCCAGATATATCCTTCTTCTAAGTCATAACGATCTGCTAAGTATTGAAACGCGCGCTCGCTTGTTACAAGAAAACGTTTTTCTTTCGGAATCGCGCCTAACTTTTCTGCGTATTGCTCCTCAACTTCTTTTAAACGCTCAATATACTCATTTCCACGTTGCTGATACTTCTCTTTATTGTCAGTATCCACTTGCATGAATGCGTCACGCATCGCTTCAGCCATCAAAATGCCAACATGCGGATCAAGAAACGCGTGCGGATTAATTTCTTCTTCCTGTCCATCTTCACTGCTAATGTACATTGGTTCTACTTTCTCGGTCAGACTAAACACATTCTCTTCCTTTTGTCCAACGGCTTCGATCGTTTTGAAAAACCAACCGTCTTTTCCGCCCTCAAGATTCAATCCATTATAAAAAAGAATGTCAGCGTCTGTCACTCTCTTATTATCTTCTGGCAGCGGTTCATATTCATGCGGATCCGTTCCAGTTGGCACTAGATTGTACACGTCAACTTCATCGCCGCCAATTTCACGGGCGAGATCCGCAATAATTGTAAAAGAGGTGACTACTTTTAATTTCTCTCCCTTTTCTATTTGTCCGAGCTCGTCATCCCCAGTTGACGGTGGAGTTGTCGCGCCATTTCCACATGCGGTAAATAATAAGATTGACATGCACGCAAGCAGTGTCATTTGAAACCATTTCTTCATCAAAAAAACTTCCTTTCCCCATTTCATAATCCCTACATTATGAATTTGTAATTGATTTATGTTTATTTGCTCTAAGTTTTCGCCAAAACAATCCTTGTTTTGGTGAAAACACAAAGGCTAACAAAAAAATAGTCGTTGTCACCAAAGCGATGACAGGTCCTGATGGCAAATTATAAATAAAGCTGAAGTAGATCCCGGTAATGGATGAGATCGCCCCAAAAACGGCCGCCAAAAGAATCATCAATGAAAGACGATTTGTTAACAGATAAGCCGTCGATGCAGGTGTAATCAACATAGAAACAACTAAAATGACGCCAACTGTTTGCAATGACGCGACAGTGACCAAAGTTAACAACACCATAATTAAATAGTGAATCAGTCTCGTTTTCAGTCCATAGGCTGCCGCCATCGTTTCATCGAAACTAGAGACAAGCAATTCTTTATAAAACAGAATAACTGTCAGAATCACGATGCCGCCGACAACAAGTGTTAACCACATATCGGTCGGTCTAACTGCCAAGACGTTTCCAAATAATATTTTGGTAAGATCCGTTGCGCTTTGAGCCATTGTGATTAAAATAATTCCTAAAGCAAAAGCCGCTGAAAAAACTATTCCAATAGAAGAGTCAATTTTTATACGGCTGTTTTGGCTAATTAAACTAATCCCAAGTGAACTAAGCACACCAATGACGACCGCGCCGTAAAAATAATTGATGCCCAGCATATATGAAATCGCGATACCTGGCAGAACTGCGTGCGAAATTGCATCACCCATTAACGCCATCCCGCGCAAAACGATAAAGCTTCCGATTACGCCACAAATGATTCCAACGATAATCGATGTGATCATGGCGCGCTGCAGAAATTCGTATGTCATTAAATCGGAAATAAACTCCATTACATTCCGCCCCCAAAACTTTCTACCAAAGGAAACGACGCAGCATACGCTTTTTGCATTAAGCCAGGTTGGAATACCTGTTTTACAGGACCCGCTCCCACCAGCTCCTTATTAATTAAAATGATTTCATCAAAGTAATTTTCCACTTTGGTTAGGTCGTGATGAACAACAAAGATTGTTCTTCCTTCATCGCGTAATTTTTTTAAAATATTGATAATCACTTCTTCACTGGCGACATCTACACCGACAAATGGTTCGTCTAAAAAGAAAAATTCTGCTTTCTGGGCAAGCGCTCGCGCTAAAAATACGCGTTGTTGCTGACCGCCCGACAGTTCACCAATTTGTTTATTTGCAAAACCTTCCATGCCCACTTGTTTCAAACATTCCATCGCCCACTCTTTCTGCGCTTTTTTAGGAAAACGGAACAGACCTAGCTTAGGATAAGTGCCGATGAGCGCTGTATCCTTGACAAGAATCGGAAAATCCCAATCAATATTGCTCCGTTGCGGTACGTAAGCAATATTTTTCCGCATCGCTCTAATTGGTTTGTTGCCGATCTGAACTTCTCCCCTATCTTTTGGAATCAGCCCTAACACCGCTTTCATCAACGTTGATTTACCAGCTCCATTCGGACCGATAATGCCGACCAACGTCCCCTCTGCTGTAGAAAAACTGACATCGTGAATGACTTCATTGCCATAGTACGATACATGCAAATGGCGCACAGATACCGCTTTTCCCATCGTTGTTCACCTCTACTTCCATTCTTTCAATCGGACTTTCTATTTCTCCCTAAATTTCATTTTTTGGAAAGGGATGTTTGAGTTGGTAAAGAGATTTGCCTGTGGGCAACTTTTAGATTATAGTAACTACTTTTATTCCATTTGTAAACACCTTTCCGCTAAAATTATCCTAGGCTACGATTTAACTTAATTTAGCTACATTTATTTAAAGTCTTTGGCAGATTACAGTATTCCAAGAGCTCTCTCCTTCAGAGCAGGTCAAGAATCTGATTGTTTATAGCCAAGACGAAATAGGTACAAATTAATCTCCTGATGTAAAGGTACTCGATTTATCGTTGACATGTGACTATTATCCTTTGTCAAAATGAAAATATTTATCATACAGCTTGTTTGAACGTAGTTTGCCCTCAGACAAATATGTTTCCCTAGTGCAACTTCCGTTCATCATAACCAATCTTTTCAAATTTGTAAACACTTTTTTGGTGTTTGTCTAGAAAAAAAATTCAGCCAAAGGTTACGGCTCCGCGTCCGTTTTATCCTTTGGCTGAATTAAATCAAATAATGTTTTTTATTTAGACAACTAAATTAATAGATTAAACAAGTCTTGATTTTTATTTATCTCAATACACTGAATACCATGCGCCTCCATCCGGTCCATCAAAGGTTGATAATCACGCGGGTTCTTTAGTTCAACCCCGACGAGGGCAGGTCCGTTGTCCTTATTATTCTTTTTTGTATATTCAAAACGTGTAATATCATCGTTCGGCCCGAGTACTTTATCTAAAAACTCGCGAAGCGCTCCCGCTCGTTGCGGAAAATTAACCATAAAGTAGTGTTTTAATCCTTCATAAATTAAGGAACGCTCTTTGATCTCCTGCATCCGATCAATATCGTTGTTTCCACCGCTAATAATGCAAACAACCGTTTTCCCTTTAATTTGTTCCCGATAAAAATGAAGCGCCGCAATCGACAAAGCCCCGGCAGGTTCCGCGATGATCGCATTTTCATTATAAAGTTCCAAAATCGTCGTGCACACTTTTCCCTCCGGAACCACAACGATATCGTCCGTTATTTCTTTGCAAATTTCCATCGTCAGATGGCCAACTTGTTTCACAGCCGCGCCATCAACGAATTTGTCAATGTCTTGCAATGTCACAATATCTTGTTGTTTAAGCGATTGACTCATTGAAGGAGCGCCAGCTGGCTCAACACCGATAATTTTGGTGGAAGGACTGACTCCTTTTATGTAAGTCCCGACCCCAGACAACAGTCCACCGCCACCAATTGCCGCGAAAACATAATCGACAGGTTCTTCTTCAATTTCACTCATAATTTCCATCCCTACCGTTCCTTGCCCGGCAATGACATGTGGATCGTCAAAAGGATGGATAAATGTCATCTGCTGTTCTTCACAGTACCTCATTGCTTCCGCAAAGGAATCGTCGAAAGTATCTCCAACTAAAATCACTTCGACAAACTTTCCTCCAAACAAATTGACTTGCGAAACTTTTTGTCTCGGCGTTGTCGTTGGCATAAAAATTTTCCCATGAAGCCCCATTTGCTGACAAGAAAAAGCAACGCCTTGCGCGTGGTTGCCGGCGCTCGCGCAAACGACGCCTCGCGCGCGTTCCTCTTCTGATAGGCTGCGAATCTTGTTGTAAGCCCCCCTGATTTTAAAGGAACGAACCACTTGTAAATCTTCACGCTTTAAATATACTTGACAGTTAAAACGATCCGACAAAATCTGATTTTTCTGTAACGGCGTCTTGAAGACAACCTCTTTCAGCATATGGTTAGCAACAATGATGTCTTCCATGCTCATTTTTCTCATTCTCCTTCTATCCCGCTTACGTTCAATAGTTAAGGCGCGCGAGGCCTTAGTTTTTTGTATCTGGTCTGGCAGAAGACCTTCCCGCATCCGAAAAAATTATGAATACTATTTATTCTACCTTAAATGCCTTTCCTGACAAGGGGAAAATAAAAATTGGCAGATAAAACTTGTTATAACGAAGCAGATTTATCCAATTTGATTATCACAAGGGCAACTGAAAAGGGTAGTTCGCCGAAGATAGACTAGTGTGGATTTGACCCAGAGGAATTGTACTAAAAGTAATGGACAGAAAGCCAAGGCGTCGATAGGGTCCCCCCCCCCCCCGACACCTTAGATAGTTTAAACGGTTTGCGCTTGATTCTTTAGCAACTGATGGATTGATTCAGAAGACTTTCTGCGTTCTCTACGCACCCAACGAGCATCATAGGCCATTCCGAATTTGGTTGAAAATGAATAGTAGAGCCCAATCGCCCGATAGTACGTTTCTAGCGCTGTTAAGTTGTATCTACGGAGTTTCGGTTTCGGCAAATAGGAACGACTCTGCTTTAGACAATCCAAATAATCAAACCATTGTCGAAGCAAATCGGCTTCTTTATAGTTAAATGGAATCGTTATCGCTTTATATAGTGCTTCATGCGGCAAAATAGCTTCGTACTCTGCGGCTAATTCGAGCAAAGCTAATTCCTCAGAGATATCCGCCTTGCGAAAATGAGCCACCTTCACTTCATATTGTGTCCATGCTTTCAATCGTTCTAGCAAGGACCCAAACGGTAATTGTAAAATAGTAAAGTCATGCGGCGCGATATAAGCAAACGCCAAGTCCCGCTCCTTGACCGCTAATTTCCGCTTCATCTTATCGAGCTCCGTAACCGCATTTACATAACCGCGATCAAAGCTTCCTTTTCGTCCAGCTCGACCCGCAATTTGTTTAACCTCTTGTGATGTTAAAGGACGGATCTCTGTCCCGTCAAATTTTTCCGTTTCCAAAAAAACGACGCGTTGAATTGGTAAATTGAGACCCATCCCAATGGCATCTGTTGAAACGACAACTTCCGTTTCCCCGCTTAAAAATAGATCAACTTGCTTCCGTCTCGTCTCTGGCGGGAGATTTCCATAGACTACGCTTGAAGATATGTGACGTTTTGCCAGCGATTGAGCGACACGCAATACTTCTTTTCGTGAAAAGACAATCAACGCATCACCCGCTTTTACGTCTTCAGGGAATGTAAAAGAAGATTCCTCGACAAGCAACGGGGTATGGCGATGATGCCGTTGGATATAAACTTCGTCGGCGCAGTCAGCAATTAACTTCTGTAGCAATACGACCGCCTCGGGAGCGCAGCAAATGTGAATTTCTTTGGCGCGAATCCCAAGTATCGCGCGACTCCAAGCATAACCACGACTCGGGTCCGCGATCATTTGTCCCTCATCGATCACAGCCACATCGAACACGGTCGCATAATCTGCTTTTTCAATCGTGCAGGCAACATGTCGAGCCCCTGGACTAAATTGAGCTTCCTCTCCTGTCAACAGATCACAAGGTACGCCATCCTGTTTTAGACGCTCATAGACTTCAAGCGCTAACAAACGCAGCGGCGACAAATAAATACCGTTTTCTGCCTCCTTTAATCTTTGCAATGACTCATACGTCTTACCTGAATTTGTCGGACCCGTGTGAAGAATGAAAACGCGTCGCATTTGGCGCGCCAACGGGTATTCATCGCGTGGATGGGATGGAATTTTTTCAGTTAATAATTTTTGAAACAGGTCGTTCAAAACGCCAACCGCTTGAATCGTTTGCAAAATGCCATGTCGGTAATAATAGCCTGGGTCTTCCGCAAATACATCTTCAAACTGAAATTTTGTCTCATACTCTTCGTTGATCGATTGCAGGATAATTTCCGAGATTCGCTTCATTTTCTCTTTTAATCGATCACTTATCGCTTCTGCCTTTTGATACAGCGGGTCTGTTGTTCCGACTGATCTATAAATTTGATGCATCCAAGTTGAAACAGTCTGAATCGTGACAATCAGGACGCCCTCTTGTTTCGTCGCTCGCGCGGCAGAAAGGGTCATTAACGGTTCTTCGGAGGATGCAAGTTGGCTTTCAATCTGTTCGAGCTGTTTTGAAAGGTGAGCTAAAGACATAACACAACGCTCCTCTATCTACACACGGTTTGTTTTGGCCTACATGGAAAAGTTCTTCTTTCTTCTATTTCGGGATCTTTGTCTTTCTGGAGCTGTTTGATGCAGTTCTTTTTCGAATTTCGTCTCAGGGATCACAGGCGGCACGTGAATAGGATGACCATGCTCATCTATCGCAACCATCGTAATGAACGATGTCGCGGTCAGTTTTTTCTCGCCTGTCAACAATTCCTCCGAAATAACGCGGGAAAATAATTCGATCGCGCTGCGGCCCGTCCACGTCACAAAGGCCTCGACTGTGATCGCCTGTCCCTTTTTCACTGGGCAAAGAAAATCCACAGAATCAAACGATGCCGTCACCACAGCATTTTGTGAGTGCTTCATGGCGGCAATCCCAGCCACTTCATCGATATAAGCTAATATTTTCCCGCCAAAAATACAATCGTAATGGTTTGTATCCGGGGGCAACACAAGGGAAGTGCGTATCGTTCTGGAATAACTAGTAGGACGCGCATTCATTGAATCTCACTCTCTCCTTACCTCATGATACTTTAAAGATAAATCATATTGTATAGAAAGGAAAGGATATTACAGATGTTCTCTAAGAATACATAATAAATTAACGGAATTCCAAATATAGAAGTGATCGATATCGCTTTTAAAAAGGAGATTACCATAGATGAAACACCAAAAACAATTGCTCTTTCTCGTCCTCACCATCGTTTCTTTTGGCTGCTTTGTAACGGTAACAGCGGAAACAAACATCGCTTCCCTTCAACTCGATTTAACCCCTGTTCCATCCAGTTCTGAGTTAATCCAAGAAGCTGATTTGATTGCGCGGGGACGTCCAAGGCCTTCTGAGCAACAAATTCCAACAAATCAAAAGGTTGGAGCCTTTACAATCGTCCATGAATTGCAGAGGATCGATGTGAGAAAGGTCTTAAAAGGATCAACCGTCTCGAGCGTAACCGTCATTATTCCTGGGCTTCAGCCCCTGCCAGAAACGAGCAATCCTTTAAACAACAAGTATCCGGGGGCGCTCGCGCAGGAAAATTACTTTTTCTTTTTGAAAAAGATACCCGATACAAGTTTCTATACGATTATCGGCGGATGGCAAGGTGTTTATCCCCTTTTTGAAGGAAAAACAATTGCTTTGCGCGGACTCGGTTTTCAAAATCTTGGCGGGCTTACCGTAGAACAGTTTAAGCGGAAAATAAAGGGATGAGAACCATCCGCCCGACTCACTTGCGCGGATTTTCTTCCCTCGCGCAACCCCAATAAAACACAAAAACAGGCGCAAAGAAAACCAAGTCGGTTTCTCCACGCCTACTCTTTTTAAGCGCGTGTCGGCCTACGCTGTTACACGCGCTTTGTATAAATAATCCGCAATTTCTTTTAGCTTGCAGTAGATCGCATTCAAGATCGAAGATGGAATCAACTCAACATCATTCATAAATACTTTGCCAAGTTTGACGTATTGACTCTGTGAATCGAGTTGTATAGGGATATGGATTCGGTACTCAGTTTGTGTTGAAGCGTCTTGCAGTTTAGCTTGATAAATGGGATAGTCTTCCGAACCCGATTTCCTAAAGCCATGGGCCGTTAATAGATGATGAACACTTGCGAACGGAATCTTGCGCCGCGGTAAGACCTTGTTATAAGCCATCTCTTCGCCTCCTGAGTTGTTTAAAGATGACCCCTACCCTATCTTCTCTGTTTATTTCATCGTTTCTTTATAAAAGCTATGTACTCCTCCCTCCGCGATTCATTAATCACTACTATATGTTATTTTTTGAATATTGTAAATATTTAATTTAGACTTTCATGAACATATCTAAAAGTGACAATTGAGCGACGGAAGAATTTAGGTTATGATAAGAATAAATTCATCTTAAAGAATGGGGAGAAGAGTAATGGAGAAAACGCTAATCTTTGGGCACAAGAACCCAGACAGCGATTCGATTTGTTCAGCCCTTGTGTATGCTGACCTAAAAACGAAACTAGGAGATAAAGTGGAGCCGATCCGATTGGGCGGCGTAAATAAAGAAACAGAGTTTGTCTTAAACCACTTTGAAGTCGAAGCTCCGCGATTAGTAGAAAAAGTCGCGACGGAAGCAAGGAATGTCATCTTAGTTGATCATAACGAACGCCAACAGAGCGCGGATGACATTGATCAAGTGCGTATTCTTGAAGTGATTGATCATCACCGCATCGCCAATTTTGAAACGAGCGATCCACTATACTACCGAGCTGAACCGGTTGGATGCACAGCAACGATTTTAAATAAAATGTATAAAGAACACGGTGTTGAAATCGAGCCGAAGATTGCGGGACTTGCTTTATCTGCGATTATTTCTGACACACTATTATTTAAATCGCCTACTTGCACAGAACAAGATGTCGCGGCCGCTAAAGAATTGGCTGCGATCGCTGGCGTAGACGCCCAAAGCTATGGCTTGGAAATGTTGAAAGCGGGCGCCGACCTGAGCGATAAAACCGTTGACGAACTCGTATCGCTTGACGCCAAAGAATTCCAAATGGGCAATTATAAAGTAGAGATCGCGCAAGTCAATGCGGTCGATACAAATGACATCATGTCTAAAAAGGCTGAATTAGAGGCCGCTGTCTCGCGTGTGATTGAAGAGAAAAATCTGGACTTATTCTTACTGATTGTCACAGATATTTTAAACAATGATTCTGTCGGTATGGCTCTAGGTAACCAATCGGCTGCAGTGGAAAAAGCTTACCAAGTAAAGCTAGAAGATAATACCGCGTTGCTAAAAGGCGTTGTTTCCCGTAAAAAGCAAGTTGTGCCGCCATTAACTGACACACTTACAAAATAATAACAATTTAAGTTGTCTTGATTAAAGCATAGAGAGGGCTCACATTTGAATAGTGATGACCCTCTCTTCTTTTTTCTCGGACGACATCTCTTTTTAACAAAGAAAAAAACCCGGACCTGTTGTCTGGGTTAAATGCATTTATGTTTTTCCAGTTTTTTTATCCATGTCCGGATCGTTTTCGCGTGAGCGCCTAGATCTCTCACCATTTCATCGATATGAGGCCGTTTAAAATCCCTTTCCTTTAAATAAAGCCAACAACGATATTCCTTTACCCCGAGCTTCATTATTATTTCAGAACTTGTTAATGTTGGTTTCACATCTAATCCCCATCCATATATTGTCTTCTTTTACTATTATAATACAATATTAGGAATTTTTCATCATTTTAATAAAATATTGCCACCTCTACTCGAATGAAAAAATGGTTTTAGCCGCGATCCAACTCACGCCGCCACACTCTGTTACGATCATCAGAGCTTGTGTCCGCCGATCAATCTGCTTAATGAGTCCGCTCGTTGTCTGCTTTCTTTTGTTTTGCCAATAGCTAATCGTTACAATCCGCCTTTGTTCCAAAGCCCAGGCTGCTTGCTCTGCTAACTCAGCTAGTTCTTCCGCGCTCTTAACAGGCGGATTAACATCACGAGCGCTCTCCTCTAACTGTTGTAGGAGCCCACGATGTTCAGCCAGCATCATCGACGTCCATTTAATATTCCCTCGATCTTTAATCAGTTCATCTCGATTCGCCAATCCCACCCTCTCCTTATATAGGAACATACGTTTGCATTATATCGCAACAAGAAAGCATTAGGCAAGTTTACGGGGCGAGCAAGGTCCTTTATAATGAAGCAGATGGATGATAGAAACACGCCGCTTTAGCGGCTGATCTCCCGATAAAAGCAGGTGACAAATTGAGTAAATTTATTTTATTTTCTCTTCTTTGGTGGATTACGGGGAGTCCCTTTCTCTCTATTTTATTACTGCTTGTCATTTTTTACTTCTTAGATCGACGTTATGTTAGATTATTTCCGAGTATTGCAAGACCGATCCAAATGGCAAGCAGAGCTGCTAAATTAAGACAAGAACTAAGTCTGAATCCCCACCACACTGGAAACAAACAAGAATTAGCTAGGATCTTTATCGAGAGGAAACGGTACGATCAAGCGCTGCCTTTTGTGGAAGAAGTGTCGAAAAAAATACCAGACTCTTCTGAAGCGCTTTATGAATGGGGACTTTGCCTTTTAAAAACGGGCGACATGGAAAGAGGCGAGCAGCTCATCTTAGAGGCCTTAACGCGGGAGCCATCACTTCGATACGGGGAACCTTATCTGGAACTGGGAGAAATATTCAGCGTTCGCGATGCCCAAAAAGGATTAGACTACTTAGAAAAGATCCCTGCGATTAATTCCTCGTCCGCGGAAACGCACTATCGTTTAGGAAAGCTATACAACCAGTTAGGTCGCCGCGCAGACGCTCAAACCGCCTTTAAAGACGCTTGCATGATCTACAGCAGCTTACCACGATATTTACGACGGAAACAAAGAAGATGGGCGCTCCTCGCCCGCCTTAAAGGAGGCAAATAACTGAGGGGTGGCCTTTCCTCCCCCTCAAGTAATATTTTGCGAGGAAAGGTTCTCCTTCATAACATTAAAATGAGTTCAAAAGGATGATGAAATTGTTCAGCAATGCGCGCCGTATATTACAACAATATTTTGGTTTTTCTACCTTTCGACCGGGACAAGAAGCGATGATTAAACACGTTTTAAACGGACAAAACGCATTGGCGTTAATGCCGACGGGCGGCGGAAAATCACTCTGTTACCAAATACCCGGACTAATTATGGACGGAACAGCGCTCATTATCTCGCCGCTCATTTCTCTCATGAAAGATCAAGTAGATGCCTTAAACGCATTAGAAATATCCGCAACGTATATCAATAGTTCTCTTTCCCACGCCGAACAGCGAGAACGACTGGACAACTTACAAGCTGGGTTGTATCGGTTTTTATATATTGCTCCAGAGCGGTTTGAATCACGCGAATTTATGGATGTGATTCGTTCCATTCCGCTTTCCCTGATCGCCTTTGATGAGGCTCATTGCATTTCACAATGGGGACATGACTTTCGACCAAGCTATCGTTCGATAACATCAACTCTTCAGCAAATCCCGAATCTTCCAGTCACGATTGCCCTGACAGCCACGGCAACCGATGCTGTTATACGGGATATTCAACAAATTTTGTCGATTACCCCGGAAGATACCGTTAACACAGGATTTGCTCGAGAAAACCTCCACTTTCAAGTTTTAAAAGGGATCGATAAAACTGATTTTATCTTGCAATACATACAGTCCCACGAAAAAGAGTCGGGAATCATTTACTGCCCAACACGCAAAGTAACAGATCGAATTTATCAATTGCTTGATGAACGAGGCCTGAAAGCGGCGCGGTATCATGCTGGGATGAGCGAGGTCGCTCGCCAACAAGCCCAGTCGGACTTCATTCAGGATGAGGCCACAATCATGGTCGCAACCAATGCGTTTGGGATGGGCATTGATAAATCAAACGTCCGTTATGTAATTCACTATGCCCTGCCGATGAATCTTGAATCGTATTATCAGGAAGCCGGAAGAGCGGGACGAGACGGCGAACCGAGTCAGTGCTATCTGTTATTCGCCGCCCAAGATATTCAACTCCAACGCTTTCTGATCGAGCGCTCTTTTATGGATGAGCAAAACAAAGAACGAGAGTATGAGAAATTACAAGCAATGGCGAATTACGGGCATACTGATCGCTGTTTGCAGCAATATATCCTAGCTTATTTTGGGGAAGATGTCGAGGAACTCCGCTGCGGGCGTTGCAGTAATTGCAATGACGAGGGTGAAAAGGAAGACCGCACACGCGAGGCCCAAATGATTCTTTCCTGTGTGAAGCGGATGGGGGAACGTTATGGGGCGACGATTACCGCTCAAGTATTAAAAGGATCCAAAAACAAACGGGTGTTAGAGCTCGGGTTTGATCGCCTCTCAACGTACAACTTGCTTCCTCACTACACAGAGAAAACGATTGTTAATTGGATCCACTACCTTTTAGCTGACGGATATTTGTATATCCAAGATCCTAAATATTTAAATCTGGCTTTAACGCCGAAAGCCAATGATGTGTTAAAAGGCGAAGCTTTGGTTTGGATTCGTCAGCAAGCGGAAGAAAGTCAAGCAACGCGGGAATTCGATGACGAGTTGTTTGATCATCTAAGAGCGTTGCGCAAACAAATAGCCGATGAACAACTGTTGCCCCCCTACCTCATCTTTTCGGATGCAACGCTGCGCGATATGTGTCGGTTTATCCCTGAAACCACACAGCAAATGCTAGGCATTAAAGGGGTTGGTGAAAAGAAGCTCGAACAGTATGGAAATACTTTTATGAAAGCAATCGAAACTTATGTTGCGAAATATGGTAAACCGAACAGAGCGGAAACGCGAAGCGCGACCCGAATAAAAGACAGGGAAAATCCAAGCCATTTGGTTACGTACCAATTATTTGAAGAAGGTCGTTCCCTTGAGGAAATTGCCGCAGAACGCGAGTTAACCGAGCAAACGATCGAAAATCATTTATTTCAAGCTTACCGAGATGGACACCCACTCGATTGGTCGCTTTTCTTTACCGAAGATACAGAACAATTAATTTTACAAAAACATAGTGAACTTACTGAGAAAAGGCTAAGACCGCTCAAAGAAGCTTTGCCGGACGAGTTAGATTATACTACGATAAAAGCTGCGCTTGTTAAAAATGGTCACATGTAAACGCAGAAAACGGGGCATCCTATTCTGAACTAACTACGTAAAATCTGTTAAGAGGATGTGAACGTTTTGAAAATATGGTCTATGAAAAAGATGGAAAAGTTAGAGGAGAGTTTGCTAAACGGCGCTGAAGCATTAGAAATGGATGCTGAGCGGGCTGAGCGCTATTTAATGGTGGATCTATATTCAGGAACTCCACTTTTCCAAACCGAGCGAGAGTCATCTAATTAACATTTAAGGAAAATGGCGAGTCCCCTAACAAAGGGGGCTTTCTTTATGGGAGTTTTCGACAATATGTCGATATCCCTACTAATATCTACAATTTTCTTATCAAATATGTTATAATTAAATAATAATGCCTAAGGGGGTGTAGTTATGTATAAGGTAGGAGACAAGATTTTCTATCCCATGCACGGCGCAGGGGTTATTGAATCGATGGAAGAGAAGGAGATCCTCGGTGAAAAACAACTCTACTTTATCATTAAGTTTCCTTACAGAGAAATGCAAATTATGATCCCTAAAGAAAAAATATCTAATCTAAACATTCGGCCGCTCGTTGAACCTTCCATCATTGATGATGTTTTCAACCAATTTCATGAGGGAGAAACTGAAACGATCGCCAATCCGAACCATAGATACCGCAATAATATGAATAAGCTGAAGAGCGGAGATATTTATGAAGGGTCGCAAGTGATCCGAGATTTAACCCGCATGAGTAGAGAAAGAACTTTAGGCACAGATGACAGAGCTATGCTTGATCAGGCCCAACAATTACTGATTAGTGAAGTCAGCCTCGTTAACAACATTGAACAAGAGGATGCTTCAGAACTGCTAACTAAAGTCATCGAAGAGTAAAAAAGGAGGCTCCGTTCCTCCTTTCATCTTCACTATAAAAAAGAAAAGTTATTGCCCGACGGCTATGATATACTTGAACAACAATGAATATTTTAGGTCGATAATTCACATGTTATAAGGGGAGTATCACTTAATGAAATTGATACCCGTTATAATATGTGAATTTTTTATTTAATGCCGCATATTATAATAATTTTTTTGGAGGTATTATGCAATGCAAACAACAGGAACAGTAAAGTGGTTTAATGCAGAAAAAGGGTTTGGCTTCATCGAAGTAGAAGGCGGCAGTGACGTATTTGTGCACTTTAGCGCAATTGAAGGCGATGGTTTTAAATCTCTAGACGAAGGACAACGCGTGCAATTCAGCGTCGTTCAAGGAGATCGTGGACCTCAAGCTGAAAATGTAGTTAAATTATAACTGCAAACAGCAAAGAAGAAGACGCCAGGCGCGCCTTCTTCTTTCTCCATTATACAGGCATCATCCAGACGCCTACTGGTCTTCTATTCATATGCTTCTTAACACCGTTTTAACGTAATCTTCTAATTGCGCTAAGGAAGAAAATCCTTTAAAACTTTCTGCGTCTCGCTCGATTCCCATCTTTGCGTGAACGAACACAGAGCCTTCTAATCTGAAACCAAACTTTTCAATCAAATGCAATTCCTCATCTAAGAATATCAAAACGATCTTTCCTTTCAATCCCCTAGCTGTCTAAACCAACTACTTCCAAAATAAAACCTTCTCGTTCTGTAACAGATACACGGTGTTCTTTGATCTTTTGCCAGCCTTTATCTTCTTGAATTAAAAGTAGAATTTGTTCATCCTCAATGATAGATTCGTTGCCATCCTGGTGTTCACAGGCAATCCACCACGAACGAACTTCATCGCCAACGCCCGTGCTGGACTCTAATATTGCGTCCCGCAAATTAAATTGCGGGTATTGTGAACGAAGATGGGCTAATACTAACGCTTCTAACTGCTCATGATTAAAGCGAATCCGAACACTCACGTTCATTCCTCTTTTCTCGTTATGTAACCTATGCTCATAAAGAGGGCTTCGCAGCCCCCTTTCCCCTTTAATGAGGTTTGTCCTTTAATTTATCATCACCGTAATCTTTCAATACGTTCCCTTCTTCGTCAACGATTTTGAGTGAATTCAAGTTTGCCCTTAAGGAGTTACGCATCGCTTGAATATACTCCTGTCTCAACGCCGCCTGTTCTTCCTTTTCTTGGTCATTCAATCCGATTGTTTTCGCTTTGCGAGCCAACACATTGATCCGCTCGATCTTCTCGGGAGTCACCAAATGAATCGTCCCCTCTCTAAAAAGATGTCGAATTATTATATCATATTCCCTAGAGCACAGTCTAATTCACATCGATTCTTTCGAACTTATGTTTGTATAATTTACCTATGCTTGTTATAATAGTTTTAGATAATTAACGTTTAATTTGTATACATAATCTAGCTAGCTATATATATAAGAATTCAGAGGGGGTGGATGAATTGAAGCTTTCCACGCGACAACACGCAATCCTAAATTTTATTAAAAATGAAGTGAAAGAAAAAGGGTATCCTCCATCCGTCCGAGAGATAGGACAAGCTGTCGGTTTAGCGTCCAGCTCGACGGTGCATGGACATTTATCACGCTTAGAAAAAAAAGGCCTAATTCGCCGCGATCCAACGAAACCGCGAGCGATTGAAATATTAAATGAACAAGATCTTGCTCAACCAGACGAATCGGTTTCCTCCGTAAAAATTCCCGTGCTCGGGAAGGTCACCGCTGGAGAACCCATTTTAGCGGTTGAAAATATCGAAGAATATTTTGTGCTACCGGAACATATGGTTGGCAGCGATACGGTGTATATGCTGCGTGTGCAGGGAAGAAGTATGATCGACGCCGGGATTTTTGACGGTGATTACGTGATCGTTAGACAGCAATCCGTCGCAAATAACAGCGATATTGTTGTTGCTATGACAGAAGAAGAAGAAGCGACTGTGAAACGTTTTTTTAAGGAAAAAAATCATTTTCGTTTGCAACCGGAGAATGAGGCGATGGAGCCTATCTTGCTGCCGCATGTGACGATCTTAGGAAAAGTCATCGGTGTCTACCGATCTATTCATTAAATTAAGGTATAAAAAGCAAGCCAGGAACCCCGAGTCGTGATTCACGCTTGCTTTTATTATTTTTTCTATCCTTCGATTAGATAGCGATAAAAAACCAAATCATCATCGCCAACTGCAAAATCACCTTCGCTAGGCCCCCGCCTAAAAATGCGGCAAGCGTTCCCATGGCAATCTTGGCGGATAGGCCTAGATCTTTATTTTGAATCCATTCAACGAGGAACACAGCAATAATCGGACCTAAAATAAAACCAATCGGACCAGCAAATAAGAAGGGACCGATCACCATTCCCGCAATCGAGGCTACGACTCCCCACTTACTCCCGCCATATTTCTTCACAAAGACAAGATTAGCCAACAAATCAGCCACGAAGATCAACACGGTCAAGACTCCCATTCCCCACCAGAATGATGCGGACAAGCCTTCGCCAGGCAAAGCAAGGCCAAACTGATACAATAAGAATCCAATCCATACGAGTAAAGCTCCAGGGATGATCGGCACAAACACGCCGATCAAGCTGCCGATAAAACACAATGCAATGAGTGTCCAAAAGACCCAGGTCATGTTCGGGTCACCTCTTCCCCATCTATTTCTACTATTTCTTAATATGTTATACGAAACACGCTCAAAAAGGAATCACTTGTTTAAAAAAAGTCCAGTGTGACGCTACTTGCGTCCCGCTGGACTTTCTTTGTTTACTCTTGATTTTGAATCTCAACCTTCGCTCCATCAGACAGAAGCGTTTGACCCTTTACAACAATCGTATCCCCAGATTGAACACCAGAAATAATTTCAATTTCACTGCTTGTTTCATGGCCTGTTGCCACTTCAATTTTTTCAACTATATTTTCTTCCGTCACTTTATAAACCCAACGTGTTCCTTGCTCATCGAACACCGCTTTACGTGGCGCGACAATACTCTTACGCTGCTTGTCCGCTGTATTGAAGAGAATATCGACAATCATGTCTGCTTTCCACTGATGATCACCATTTGGAACGGAAATTTCCATCGGAAACGCCTTTAATTGTTCATCCATTACAGGAGAAATCGTTGTCACGGAAGCTTCCAATGTTTTTGATAAAGCTGGTATTTCAATCGTAACAGGATCTCCAACATTGGCCGTTGTTACCTCACTCTCAGAAAGGTGAGCTTTTACAATAATCGGATTGATATCCACGATCGTAACGACCGGGCCCTGCGGACCAACCATTTCACCCGCAGCGCCGTTAACAGCAGAAACAATTCCGCTAATTGGAGCTTTTACTGTTGCATTAGCTAGTTGTTCACGAGCATTTTCAAGACCGCTTAACGCTTGAGCAGCAGAAGCGCGGGCAACATCAACCGCGCTTTTTGCTTGCGCGAACCCAACTGAATTTTTTGCGTTTTCATAAGATGCTTTTGTATTTTCGAGCGCTGTAACAGCATTGTCTAACGCCAATTTCGCATTTTTTAAACTGGATTGAGCATTTTCCCATTCAACCGTAGAAATTGCGCCTGCTTCATACAGCTGCTTCATGCGCGTTGCGTTTGCTTGCGCGTCATCATATGCTTGTTGCGCTTGTTCAATCCCATTTTGGGATTGCTTCAAACTTTGTTCTAGTTGCGTTACATTACTTTGCGCTTGATCAAGACCTTGTTCCGAACTATTTTCCGCCTGTCTTACATTAGCTAAGGCGACTTGATAAGAAGCTTCTGCCTGTTTGACTGCGTTTTGTAAATCTACTTGATCTAATGTAAACAACGTATCGCCCTGGCTAACAACTTGTCCTACTTTTACATGCACTTTGCTCAATTTTCCGTTTACTTTAGGAGATAGATGAGCCGTCGTGTTCGGCTCAAATTTCCCAGCGATACCCCCTTGGTCACGGATAAGACCTTCCACTGCTTGTTCTACTTGCACAGGCACCGTTTCTTCGTCTTCAACTGAAGTGTTTGCTTCTTTGCTGGAACATCCTGCAACCGCTAAGCTAAGCGCCAGGATCGATAAGACCCACTTACCTCTTTTTATCACGTCACGATTCCTCCTCATTTATGCCTGTATGTGATCGGCTTGAACGTCTTTATTTTTTCTTCGATTTTTGCGATTGCGACGTTTGATCCCTATATCGTCAAACCAAGCATATACGACAGGAATCAAAACCAATGTAATCAAAGTGGAGAAACTCAATCCAAAAGCGACAACAATCGCCATTGGCGCCTGCGCTTCGCTTCCTTCTCCTCCCCCAAACGCTAACGGTAAAATCGCTAAGATGGTAGCGAGCGTCGTCATGAGAATGGGACGAAGTCGGATCGGACCCGCTTGTAAGATTGCTTCTCTTGTTTCTAATCCATCTTTTTTCAAGTGATTCACAAAGTCGATAAGGATAATCGCATTGTTTACAACGATCCCGATCAACAGAATATACCCGATGATCGCCATAACACTCATGGAATGTCCCGTTACTAATAATCCTAACACTACGCCAATAATTGTCGGCGGAATGGAGAACATAATAACGAACGGCGTCATTAACGATTCAAACTGCCCGGCCATAACCATATATACAAGCACAATAGCAAGAATCATTGCCAAACCTAGACTAGCAAACGATTCCATCATTTGTTGATCATCCCCGCCATAGTGAATGTTGTAACCGTCTGGTAGATTAATTTTGTCCAAACTGGCCCTAACATCATTCGTCACTGAACCTAAATCTCGACCCGCGATATCGCTTGTTATTTGAACTTCACGCGTTTGATGAGATCGCTGAATCGCTTGCGGAACTTCTTTTCTAATAATATCCGCTACAGAGGATAAAGCTACATTCGCTCCTTGCGGTGTTGTAATCCGATAACGCTCAAGGTTACGTTTATCTTGTTGCAGCGCGGTCGGCATTTTTAATCGCACATCGAACTCATCATTTCCTGTACGGTAAGTCGTTACATCTTCCCCGCCAAAACCAGTTCGCACCGCTGAAATAATTTGGCCTGTGCTTAAACCATATTGACTTGCTCGTTGCGAATCAACAATAACTTGGTACTCCTCTTGGACACCATCCATCGATGTTTTAACATTGAAGGCCCCTTCAACTTGTTGCATCTCAGCAGCCATGATGCCCGAAATATCTTGTAGCACATCAAGATCATCGCCACGAAGATTCACCTGGATCGGCGCTCCACCCATGCCATCCATAGCAGATGATTCTTCTACTGTAATTTTAGCATCAGGAATAAAGTTTACCTTTTTTCTCGTCTCAAGAACAATCTCCTCCGTTGAGCGCTTGCGTTCATTCAACGGTTTCATAATGAGCGTAACTCGACCTAAATTGGCCGTGTTCACAGAGAAGCCATCCGGTCCTCCTCCGGAACCAATAGATGTATACATCATATCCAATTCAGGAATATCTTTGGTTACCTCTTCGATTTGAGCGACAGCTTTTGCTGTTTCTTCTAGAACTGTTCCAGTCGGCATTTCAACAGAAACGGAAAACTGACCTTCGTCCATTTTCGGAATAAATTCCATCCCTACGAAAGGAAACAGCGCAAGTGAGCCAACGAGTGTTCCAATCGTAATCGCCAACACTGTTTTTCTTTTGTTTAAAGCCCACTCTAAGATACGTCCATAAAATTTAGATAAACGCTCAAACCCTCGATTAAACCAGACCACTGGATTCTTGCCTTTATATTCGCCATGATACAATGATTCGTCGGGTATTTTATCTAACCAACGAGACCCTAACATAGGCACCAGCATCATGGAAACGACCAAGGCCGCAACGTGAGAAAAGATAACCGTTAAGGCTAAAGGTCCAAATAATTCAGCCGCAATTCCATCAACGAAAATGATCGGTAAAAATACAACGATTTGGGCTAATGCAGAAGCCATAACCGCATTTCCCACTTGTTTTGACCCTTCAACAGCTGCTTCTAACACGCCCTTGCCCAGCTGCCTTTGTCGGTAGATATTTTCTAAAATAACAACGGCAAAGTCAACGAGTGATCCCAATCCCAGCAAAATCCCGCTGAGCGAAATTAAGTTGATTGTTTGCCCAGAAAAATACATCATGGAAAACGTAGCCACAACCGAAATTGGAATAACGATCGACACGACAAGCGTCGAACGAGCGCTATTTAAAAACAGATAAAGGATGATAACAGCGAATGCCAGTCCTAAAATACCATGTTCGGTCACGGATTTGATCGAATCTTTGATCATATCCGAGTTATCTACAATGACCGTCACATTCATACCTTCCGGTAATTCAGTTTTTAGTTTTTCGATCTCTTTCATCACATGATTCGCTACGTCAACAGTATTCCCGCCTGACGCTTTCGTCACAGTCAACCCTAAACTAGGCTCTCCATTAAAGTACGCCAACTGCGTCACTTCATGATGAGTGTCTTCAATAGACGCAATATCGCGTAGATAAATCGATCCGCCTGGGATTGTAATTGGGGTATTGCCAATTGATTTTACCTGTTCGTATTCCCCTTCAACGCGAATTTGGAATTTTTGATCGCCTTCTCGAATCGAACCAGCTGAACCGGCTAAGTTCATCGCTCCGAACGATTGCCTCACTTGATCAAGTGTAATGCCATACGTTTGCAGTTTCGAAGGATCTACCGTGACCTCAATAACACGGTCGTTTCCACCGCTAATACCAACGGACGCAACACCATCGATCCGTTCTAAACGTGGTTTGATATCATCATCGGCAATTGCTTTCAATTCCGTGATATCCCCGTCTCCAGCAAGCGCCATCGTAATTACAGGTTCGGCATTCGGGTCAAATTTTAAGATACGCGGACTATTCGCCGAATCCGGTAACGAGCCCCGTACCATATCCACCTTATCCCTCATATCGAGGGTCGCCTGATCAATATCGACGCCCCAATTAAATTGAACGATTACTTGAGACGACCCCGATATTGAATTAGAGGAAACGGTATCGACATTTGAGACAGATGCGAGCGCCTCCTCAATTGGTCTTGTGACCAACGTCTCCACTTCTGCGGGGGTCCCGCCGTCGACACTCGTTACAACGACCGCTACCGGTAAATTTAATTCTGGATAAAGATCGACTGCCATCTTTGGAAAAGAAACAAAACCAAAGATTAACATCGCAATCATGATCATTAACACAGTAACCGGTCTGCGAATCGAAAATTGTGATAAATTCATATCTACTGCTCCCTTCCTCTATCGTTCTCTACAATTCTTTCTAAATATTCTTGCAGCAATTGTAGAGATGAATACATCTCGCTTAATTGCGACTCAGTTAATTCCTCACGAAGCCCGTTAAAGAAGATGGTGAAGTAGTCTTCTTTTAAAACAGGGTATTGTTCACCCAATTGATTATAATCTTGCGACAAAGACACGCGGACCACGCGGCGGTCGTTCTCATCTCGTTTTCGAACGACGATTTTATTTCGTTCTAGGCGATCGATCACCCCTGATACGGTGCTATTGGATAGGTCTAGCGCTTTAGATAATTGCCCGATTGTTTTCGGTCCTAAATTCAGTTCCCCAATCACAACAGCCTGAGGGACTGTAATTCCATTTTTCATTAATTCGCGCGACATTAAGGAAAATATAAATTTATTTGTTTTTAATAACAATTCTGTAATTTCATTAATCGCGGCCATGTACTCCTCTCCTCTATCTTAATCTCCCCTTTAATTCACTCCCGAAATATTTCGCATCACGAAATAATATTACACTTCGTCCCTTCAACAGTCAACCCTAAAACTCGCGCGAATTCTTATTGAAAAAGAACAGATTTAATTGTATAAAAATCAGAGGAGGAATCGATTGCAGTAGGGAAGTTAATTAGAATGAAAAAATAAAACAACCCCCTGCTATCAAGCAGGGGGCGTATCTATAAGGAGCCGATTTAATATTCCGTATCTAGGTGATCAATCGCGTCTTTTAGGCCATTTAATCCTTTTTCTTTAGGATGGCGAATATCAGCCTTATGCAATAGCGTGTACGCCTCATTGATCAAGTCATATCGCCAATCAGCAAATTCAATCGCGTTTCGCGCATCCTCCTCCCTCACAACGATAAATCCTTGCTCGTGAAGTTTTTCTAGTTGGGATTTGCTAATGATTTTCTCGATCTCGGACAAGCGCTCTAATTGCTTTTCCACAGCGTGACCCCCTTCTTTTCAGTTATAAGTAATTTTATCACAAAACATACGGTTATAAAGGTTTTTAGAATGGAAATAATAGCTTATCCAAAAAGAGCAGAAAAAAACGTCCTTAAGGACGTTTTATCTAAATAAACCTGGAGCAATAATAAATACAACCCAACCTAAAAAGGAAAGAGTAGGAATAGCGGCTATGAGTATGATCTCCCAAAGACGAGGATAATCGTTATTCAACTGACCGACCTCCTTTAACTCTTTCTTTTATATATATTCATGTAAGCGCTTTAATTGAACTGGAATAATAAAATAAAAAAGTCTTCAGATATAATCCTAAAGACTTTTCACTCAATTATAGAAAAAATCCGTTCGTTACTCCATTTAGAATAACAAACGGATTCCACAGACGATCCAATCTTAACTTATTTTCACTTTGCGGTATCTTGGTTTATTTTGAACCTTTTCAGTTAATTCCTTTTTCCAGTCTAAGAATTCGTAACTAAGCAATAATGATTCATCACGGGGCCTTTGGAACGGTACACGTATAATGTCCTTTATTTCTGCTGGGTTAGTCGATAGAATCACAATTTTATCTGATAAAAACAACGCTTCTTCAATATCATGGGTAATGAAGAAAATCGATTGTTCAGATGCCTCCCACGTCTCCATCAGCCATTTTTGCATATCAAGTCTTGTAAATGCATCAAGGGCAGAGAATGGCTCGTCTAACAACATGATTGGTTGTGGACTAAGTAAGGCGCGAATGAATGCAACCCGTTGCCGCATCCCCCCCGATAATTGGTGTGGATACGCATTCAGTCGGTGGCCAAGCCCTGCTTTTTCTAACAATAATTTTTGCTTGTTCCGTATCCTTTTTCCCAGATAACTCTTGTCCAAGTAACGCATTCTCCAGGACGGAACGCCAAGCAAACAACGATGCTTGTTGCGGCATGTAACTAATGTAACCCGTTTTATTCGTAATTCTCTTCTCATCGAGATAGATGTCCCCGTCATCTGGCGATAGTAGCCCACCAATTAAATTAAATAACGTGCTTTTCCCACTGCCTGATGGACCGAGTAAAGAAACAAATTCTCCCTTTTGAATGTCAATCGATATATCTTTCAAGACGAGCTGCCCACTAAAAGATTTGCTTATATTTTTTAGGGTTAGTGTCATGCTTCTCTCTCCTCCCTATTCCACCGAATGAGTAACCGCTCTATTAATACGATCAATGAGAAAAATGCCAAACTTAGTATCATCGCAAAAATAATTGCAACAAACACACGTGGCGTTCGATATGAAGAGGAGGCCAATGTCATAAAAACACCGATCCCTTTTTGCGCGCCTAACCACTCGGCGACGACTCCGGTCATCACACTGTATGTTGCCGCAATCTTAATTCCAGAGAAGATGGAAGGCAGAGCATGCGGCCATTCTAATTTCGTAAATAACTGTGAGCGAGTGGCCCCCATCATCTTCATATAATGAAGCAACTCGCGGTCCGTCTGTTGCAATCCACTAAGTGTCGCAACGGCGATGGGAAAAAATGAGGTCATCGAAATGATAATAATTTTTGGTGTCGCGCCTAACCCAAACCAAATCAGCAACAAGGGAGCCAACACGACAGTCGGAATGTTTTGCGACAATATTAAAAACGGGTAGATCGTTTCACGAACACGATCAAAATGGTGCAGCAACGTCGCGCTCGTGATCCCGATCGTTGTACCAATACTAAAACCGACTAAAACGAGTTCGATTGTTGAATACACATGTGGTAAAAAAGTAGGCAACACTTCTTTCATTTCCATAGCAATCAAAGACGGGGCCGGCAAGATCCACGTTTCGATGTTAAAGAAACGCGCTGCCCACTCCCAAATAGCGATAAAAATAAGTAACGCGAGCGCCGGTCGCCAACTTCGGAGCAAAAGACCTCGATTCGTCATTGCAATCTACACTACCTTTTCACGTTCTCAATAAATTGATTTGTAAATGCTTTTGCCGCATCGATTTCTTGATCAATAATCCCTTCATTAAACAAGAAGTCAGCATAGGATTTCCAGCGGATTTCCTCTTGAATCCCCCATTGTTCCGAATCATCCTGATAACGCGGAGACAACCAAGCTTGAGACGCTTTAACCAATTCAGGATCTAGGTCGGGTTCTGCAGCGATCAGAATTTCAGCCGCTTCTTCAGGATGCTCAATTGCAAATTCATACCCTTTCGCCGTTGCTTCGATAAATGCTTGCGCCTTCTCTGGTTCGTTTGCAATTACTGTTTCATTAGTAATAATGACGGGAGAATAAGAATTTAGTTCTTCCGCATAATCAACCGGATTTACAAAATTCATTTCCAGCCCTCGAAGCTCTGCCGCAATCCCTTGCCAAGCATAATAAATATGAATAAAGTCAACATGGTGTTCCATCGCAGTTAACAGATCTGTTGTACCAAGTCGAACAAATTCCAATTGGTCACTGTCTGCTCCCGCTCGTTTCATCACCATCTTGATCATCGGTTCAGCAATACTGCCTCCACCTGTTCCAAACTTTTTACCGACAAAGTCTTTGGGTGTGCGGATCCCTCTATCTACAGGAGAGGTATAGCCTGATGTAGAATTCGCAATAACAGCAGCGACAGACACGATTGGCAATCCATTTGCCCTTGCTTCAGTGACTGCGCCCTGGGAACTAATCCCAAACTCTCCTTGATTTGAACCAACCAATTGATTAGCGCTTACCTCGCCAGGCAACAGGATTTCCACATCGACGCCTGCTTCTTCATAAAACCCTTTTTCACGAGCAACATAAATGCCAGTATGATTCGTGTTTGGCGTCCAATCGAGAAACATTTTGACTGATTTGTTTCCTTCTTCATTTCCTCCTGTTGTAGCTGACTCACTGCCGCACGCTGCCACAACCACCAATGCGAGACTAACCGATAAAACCTTCAATAAACGCTTCATGTTTACTCTCCTTTGTTGTTTAACACTATTTATTTATGTTTTCAATAAAACTGACTTCTGAAGGGTTGACTCGTAATAATAGGTAAATACCGATCAAGCTCTTCCGCATATTCGTTTGTTTCTATAAAATTTAACTCAACTCCTCTCACCTCCGCCTCAATGCCTGTCCATGCGCCGCTTCATTACAAGGTTAACCATCGATTTTTCTAATAACTGCGAAAAAATGAACCCGCGCAACTCCTTTGGGCTCAGCAAGCGAATTCATAGGTCCTTGTACAATATGGATGTTAAACCTCTGTTCTGAGCTGTCTACCCTGTTTTCTCTCGATCGATCGGAAAAATTTCAAAAAAAAATCCTTCTCTAATCAATCTTTCTAAAGACTAGTGAAGGAAGTTAACTGATAAAATATATGAACAAAAATACATTCAAAATTTTACAGTTCTACTTCCCTCCGCTGGTCTTAACCAGTTCAGGTTCAAAGGGTGCTTAAAATACATTAATCTCAGCCCGAGGGCGCCCCTAGTAGAATATTTATTCAATTTGTTCCATTTTATCAAAGAAATTGGTTTAGTCAAACGAATTTCGACAAGACTCGATGCTTCTTAGCTATCCCTTACTCGGAAAGGAGTATAATAAATTGTATTTTCTATCATAACTACCTTCAATTTAAATGAAATCATTGTCCATTCGTGAGTATTAGAAAAAATACGAGCATTAAAGTGGAGAACGACTCATTTTCAATGCGGTTAGGACAGCGCCAGAGTTTTACCCAGCCTAAAAAATATATGTATAGCGAGTCCCGCGCCCACAAAAAGAAAAACCCTCAATACCAACGGTATCAAGGGTTTCCTCGTTTAATAATGCACCATATATTGATCGCGTTCCCACTGATGAATCTGTGTGCGGAACACAGTTGATCAATAAAACACAGAAAAATAAGGAGCGAAAACCTTGATATATCAGCGTTTGGTGGAATGTGTCCTTAAAACAAAACAAAGATAAAGATAGTTCTCGTGGGCAAATTGTGGGCGCGTTTGTGGGCAAAACCTGGTCGTATAAGACCGGGCTTTTTTCTTCTTATCAAGGAAGGAACTGATAAGAAGAACATTTCACGCTTCACCTAACCCTTATGGACTAAGTAAGCGATATATTCCTACTATGGTACAATAATATAAATATTTAATATGGAGGATCACAAGTGCCAACATACATAGCTAAATACTTCACTATAATCGATAGGGAACCTAAGAAGGGTTATGTATCTTTTTACTGTGAAAGCGATCAGGAAGTTGAAATTCTTGCCGAAGCAAAAATTGCGGCCTCTGATGAAGAAAATACAATCCCTAGTGAAATTAATATCATATCTTTGAGTGTTAAATAAATAATCCCCACCACTCAATTGATATGCTCCCAATATAGTAGACAGAGAAATATTAAAAGTTCTCAACTACTATACTGGGGGCATTTTCTATGTCTAAAAGAATGAGTGCACATGCATTAAATATAAGGATAGAAGCCGTTTTAAGCGTGCTTGATGGGAAAAAGTCGGTTACCACAGTTGCGAAAGAATATGAAGTAGATAAAACGACAATTAAATCTTGGATTCACAAGTATGAAACAGATGGTGTGGATGGATTAAAAGAAGCAAAGACATGGAAAAAGTATTCGAGTGAGCTTAAAAGAACCGCGGTTGAATTTTACCTTAATGGAGGAGGAAGCCAGAGAGCAACATGTAAGAAATTCAATATTTCAGACCCTTTTGTTTTACGGCAGTGGATAAAGCTTTATACTAGTGGAAAAGAGATAAAATCCACTGGTAAAGGAAGAGAAATGATGAAAAAGGGCCGTAAAACTACACTTCAAGAGCGTATTGAAATTGTACAATATACCATCGCTAACGAACATGATTATCATAAGGCTGCGCAAAAGTACCAAGTTTCTTACCAACAAGTATATAGCTGGGTTCGTAAATACGAAAAAGGTGGAGAACAGGATCTTCAGGATCGTCGTGGTAAATCTTTCGAATCCAAACCTACTCTTACTGAAGAAGAGAAACTACAACTTCGTATTAAAGCGTTAGAACATCGCAATCAGTATTTAGAGGCGGAGAATGGCTTATTAAAAAAGTTGAAGGAAATCGAAAGGGGGATGGGACTGCGCGATTAGGTAAACATTTGGCTAAGTTTCAAGCAATCCATGATTACCACGCGGAGACAAAAACACCAATTGTTGTACTCTGTCAAATTTTAAATGTATCACGGTCTGGATACTACAAATGGGTAAAACATCAACCGACAGACCAACAAAAAGAAAATGACTGGTTGATGGGAAAAGTGAAAGAAGAATTCAAGCGATATAAGGGTACCTTCGGCTATCGTCGTATTACGATGGTAATCAATCGCAAATACAAGAAGAGCTATAACAAGAAGAGAATTCGTCGTCTCATGATTCAAATGGGCTTAAAATCGCATATTCGTCGTTCCAATGGCTATTCAACAAAGACAAGCTTTGTTAATATTGAGGACAATATTTTAAACCGAGAATTTACAGCAGGGAAGCCGAATGAAAAATGGGTAACAGATATCACGCATATGACATATCTCTTTGGCAACAAGGCTTATTTAAGCGCCATTAAAGACCTGTATGACGGCTCAATTATCGCTTATCAAGTAGGACGCTTCAATGACAATCCACTAGTTATGAATACATTGAAAGCAGCGATCGAAGCGAATCCTGGAGCAACTCCGCTTATTCACAGCGACCGCGGTTCACAGTATACATCCAAAGAATATCGTTACATTACAACAGAAGCTGGTATGACTCGAAGCATGTCACGTGTTGGTAACTGCATCGATAATGCGCCAATGGAGAGTTTCTTTGGCCACTTTAAATGTGAATGTTATGATCTAAAGAATTACAAAACCTACGAGGAATTAAAGAAGGATATTGACGAATACATTCGATTTTATAACGAAGAACGATATCAAGAAAAATTGAACAGCCTGGCACCATTAGAATTTCGGCACCAGGCTGCGGCGTAAATCTTTTATTTTTTCACTGTCTACCTGCCAGGGAGCATATCAAATTAAGGGAAGTGGGGATTATTTTATATAAATCGTTCGAACACGAACGAGGGGACAATACATCTTATTCAGCTGACAACGTTTTGTGAACGACACTGTGTTTAACCCTCCGCTGACAATCAACAGAGGGTTAATGGAAGAGAATAACTTATGCCATTCATGATGTTAATTTATTATACCCCCACCCATATGTAATTATTCACAAAAAACAGCCCCACCATCCATTAAAGGACAGTGGGGTATAAATATATAAGCAATTCATAAGCCGAGGAACTAATACATGTTATTCGATTCATTATACATCGTGAATAAAAAGACCCCTTCGCTCATAGAAGAACGAAAGGGTAGAGGCGACGAAGAGGATTTAATATGAGCATTCATTGTATTCTATTCCTAACTAAAGGAGAATGACACATAGGCTCTTACTGCGTTGGTTGATTGCTTGCCTTTCTTAATTCGTTAGCTAACCGATTGAATTCATCTTTACTCGCTTTGTCAGGAGCGATGTTCCAGCTTGCTCCTAAGTAGGCGATGATTTTGTTTGCGTCTTCTGGATTCATTTTATACTTCCCCTCCTTTGACAACTTACTTAACCCCATCACCTCCGCGATTCCTTCCGCTGTGGCTTTCACTAGTCGGTCAATAAACGCTGAATCCTTTAATAACGCCGCTTCATTAGCGTTGGAGATAAAGCCGTACTCTAATAACACCGCTGGCATGACGGTTTGTCTCAACACTTGCAAGTTAGCTTTCTTTTGTCCGCGGTCCCGAACGCCTACAGAAGCATATACCGCAGACACCTTTGAATGGATCACATTCTGAATTGCGGCAGTTCGACCTCCGTTGATTGAATCGTGGATGTAGCTTTCAAATCCATTAGAGTTCGGGTCATGGAAAGAGTTAATGTGCAAGCTTACAAATACATCTACTTTATGCTGGTTGGCTGCCATAGCCCTTTCACTAAGTAAGAGAAAGACATCCCTTGTCCTTGTATACCTTACATCTGCTCCCATAGCGGATAGTAACTTACCGACCCGCAATGTTAAATCAAGCACAATGTCTTTCTCTTGGATTCCGTGCCCGATCGCCCCAGGATCGCGGCCGCCATGCCCAGCATCCAACATAATGATTGGTTTCTTCATGCTCCCACTCTCCTTGTCATATTTCGTTAAATCATATCTTTCGATTAGATCATTTAGTTTCACTGGATAATTAACATCTGTCGCATATCCCGCATCCTTGACCGCCTGTATAGCCTTTCGATAATCAGTCTGATCAAGGACCGCAGCGTATCTATTAAACGACTCCCAGCCTGTACCATGCGTGTATTTGTGGCATAGGTCGATGACGGAACCCTCATATGATTCGTATTTGCGAAAGTCAGCATTGATATAGTAGACCTCTCCATCTGGTCGTTGTTCTGCTGTGGATTTCGTGTAAACGGGACCATCCCAACCTGATCCCTTCTTAATCCCGAATAAGTTGTTCGCGTTAACAGCTAGGTCCGATTTACCCCATGCGCTCTCCAGGATGCTCTGCGCTAAAATCAAAGACGGCAAAACCCCGCTTGCTTGGCCGTGTTTAATTGCAAACGGGGCGAGTTTATTGATAAAGTCCATTAAGCATCATCCTCTTTCAGATACTTCTCTTTTTCCTGGATCCTTTTCGTCGCGCGGGCTATTTTATGCTCAATCTCATCTGAAACCGTGTTTAGCGCCCATTCAGGCACCCACTTACCCCAGCCAGCACGCACAATGTTCGCGGTCATGCTCTTCCAAATATGCAAAGCGAATGCCGCAGTCAAGAAACCGAATACAATACCTGGTGTACCTAGAATCTGATCAATTAAGTGGCCCATCGCTGGGGCCAGCAGGAGGAACACCGCTCTAAATGCTCCCTTTATGCCGTATTCAGAAGCATACGAACCGTCGATCTTAGATGCTCGATACCCGCCGATCCAATCCAATGCAATAAGCATGAGGTAAAAAAGTATTGCTGAGTAACGAATCGGATCGTCACCGTATAAAAAGTGAAATGCAGAAACTAAAAAGGCACCGATTGCTCCCGATGCCGTAAAAAGAAATTGATTTTTCATGTTACACCCGCTTTCTGAAAAAATAAAAAGATTACCTCGATAATTCTGGAGATAATCTTTTTGGTAAGGATTTTTAAGTTATAGTAGTCAAATCTAATGTATCTTCGAAAGGTTTAAATTCATTGTAGATATCATCAACATATTTAATACCTTTTAAATCTAATGTATCTTCTAGCTTTACAATCTCTGTGATTTGTATATCTGAAGAATAGTAAGTTATTTGTTTAACTGTGCTGTTTTCAAGATCATATAAGAACACATTCCCTCCAATGCTAACTGTCCCCATTCCAAAGCCGATAATGCAAGCTACGTACCTATCATTAATCCAGATTGCATATTTTGGAATCTCGTCATTTTCTTTATCGGGAGGTATAATTTCCTTGATTTCCCCGATAATAAGATCCATTAAATAAAGGCTGCCTGGAACCTCCCATTCTAGTGGAGAGATAAAAATTGCTTTTTCTTTATTGGGCGATACTTCTGGCTTCGACACAGAGCTATAGGGCAAACATTTTCTTTGAGTGTTTGGTTCAATTACATAAATTAGCCTCTCGTCATCATCAAATTCAAGTTTAAGCATATTCATCACCCCTGTCTGGTAAATTACCATTTTCTAAGACGTGTTTCAAATCCGGATATTTATAAACAATTGACTCAATCGAAGATAGAGGAAATAGAATAGTTTTGAAATTGTAATTTATCTCTATTCGTTTGAAAAAGTCAATCATACCTGCCGTAGGGTCAACTGGAATTACCAAAACCCAAAAATCAGGATGGTGTTGCGCTGCTTTTGAAATCTCATTGAAAATTACATTCTGAGAAGGCATTCTCTTCCACTTCTTACATTGGAAGATCCAATCCCTTTCGTAACCAAGATTGAATGGAAGTTCTTCGTAAGTTGTAGCAACGATATCCCGCCCTGCATCACCTCCCCCTTTTCCCATCCATTGCAAATTTCTGAACCCCTCAAATCCTAATGAGTAATAGACAAACTTTTCAAAGTTTCGTGCATCTATTTTTCCCCAATCAATCATTTTAATCACCCTTTATGCCCTTAAGTACACTTTTAATTATATCACTTTAGGAAAGCTGGTGATTACTTGTGTAATTATGTGTTGACAAAATGAAAAGAACACCCCGAAGGACGTTCCAATTTTATACAAAAAACTCTCATGTACAGATCGTATAGCTAAACATGTCCCATGAATTTCAAGACATCTTGCGTTATACTCATAACCACAACTTTATCAAGGTCAGTATCCATTTCTATACATTCAATAATTTCTTTTTTAATTAATCCTAACCTTTCCAGTTTCTCATCAACATATCTAATATAGTGGGTCATATCCTCTGTGATTTCAAAGCTTCTCTTCTTCCCTTTTGAATAATCGTATAAAAAGGTAAGCCTTTTAATATCAATCATTCGTAATTCACTTATAATATCAAATAGCGTTATAACTTTATCCTCATCTTTAATTTCTTCTTTGACACAATTCTCAAAACCTAAAATATAATATTCCGCTTTATCATCCTCTTCATCCATAAAAATCTTTTGCAGTGTCATGCAACCTATTTTTTCACAAAAATATTCATAATCTTCTATAGATATCAAATTTAGAATATCTTTAATACGAGGTTCTATTAAATTTAACCTTTTTTCAAACTGTTTGTTTTTAATAAATTGAAAAAAACTACCAACATATGGAAGTCCCTCGACTGGTAAATTATCGATAGCTCTATCTATTAAATCCTTCGCTGACTTCATTGACTTCATCCTCCCTTCCCTAGATATTACAATAAAAAAAGAAATTAGACATACAAATACACCTTTTTAGTCTTCTCCTTGTTACACATTAGGTTCCAATTATTCACCAGTAGGCGGTTGATAATCCCTTGCCAAAAACTCTACCCCACTATCTAGTAAGTAATCATATACTTGCGGCTTTAACACAGGCGGTACGTCCTCAAAACCTAACTTATCCAAAATCACTCTTTGCGCTAATAGTAATGCTATCAATTCTTCATCATCTCCTAATAATTTTATTAAAATGTGTATTAAAAAACGGACAATCATAAGTGCATTGCTAAAATAATTTCAGCAAGTACATCCTCATGAAAGTCCGCCTTATCAGCTAACGCTTTGTTTTGAGCCTTTAAAACTGCGTTTTCAGCTTCGAGTTCCGCTAATTTGTCAACGGGGTCAGGCGGGTTCTCAATCGCTTCTATTTCTTCGGGAGTTGCTCCCTCTACCCACATACCATTTTCGTATTTTGCTTTATAAAACTCATCTGTGAGCCCGCGATATTGCTCG